>JBIKMK010000051.1:0-11889 GCA_044359315.1 Bryobacteraceae bacterium
GATGCGGGTACGTTCCCAGATCGCCGGGAAATGACGGATGTTGCGCGTGATGAGCAGATCGGCCTTGGCGGCCTGCGCCAGTTCAAGAACCATGTCGTCGTTGGGATCAGGCGATACCTGGAGTTTCACTTCGGGCTCCACGAATTCAGCCTGCGCCGCGATAACGTATAGCAGTCCTTCGATGTCTTTAGGCGGCAGACGGAACTTGGGCCGGTAGAGAACCTCACGATACTCGCTCCAGAGGGGCGTGCTGAGGAAGAACTGTCTATCCAGGCGAATGTCCGGGATGAGAATCTTCCAGACGGGACTTGACGCCGCCAAGGCGGCGCTAACAACAACGTTTGTGTCGAGGACAACCCTCGTCAAGCCGCTTTTCTCGGACGCCTCGACGATCGGCTGTCTTGCCGAACGGCCTTGATCTCCGCGTTGACCTCAGCCAGAGTTGCTGCACGGGAACCTCGCGCGCGAATGGCGGCCCGAACTCCCTCGGCTACCGCGAGAATAGTTTGATTACCCGGAGCTTCACCGGCGACCTGCGACACGATCTGCTTGGCAACACGAGCCATTAGCTCAAGAATACCTCACGCCTTCGGGTGCGCCTTGTCATAGACCTGGATCAGCCCCTCCAGCGACACCTGCGTGTACTTCTGCGTGGTCGATAGCAGCGAGTGGCCGAGCAACTCTTGGATGGATCGCAAGTCCGCGCCAGCGGAGAGCAGGTGCGTGGCGAAGGCGTGGCGGAGGGTGTGGGGGTGGATGGAGGAATCGCCTTCCAGCATCCGGGCGTAGAGCGCGATGATGCCGCGCGCGCCGCGGTCAGTGAGGCGGCCGCCGCGGTGGTTTACGAGAAGCGGCGCTTGGTCGGCCAGCACCACCGGCGGACGAACTTCAAGATAGGCGGCCAGCGCGGTAGCGGCACCGCCACTGAACGGCACGATCCGTTCCTTCTTGCCCTTGCCTCGGACGCGGAGCCAGCCGTCGCGCTGGTCGATATCCGCCAGATTCAGACCCACCAGCTCGCTGATGCGCAGGCCCGCGCCGTAGAGCAGTTCAAAGATCAGCCGGTCCCGCTCCGGGTGCGGGCGGGGCAGCTTTTGCGAGGCGACGCCATCGATCAGCCGATTGGTCTGCTCTTCGCTGGGCACTTTCGGCAGACGCTGCGGCACCTTCGGGGTGCGTAGCAACTTGGCCGGGTTCAGCTCTACTTGCCCGCGGCGCAGCAGGAACTGGAACCAGCTGCGGATGCAGGCCACTTTGCGCCGAATCGAGACGGCGGCCAGGCCGCGATCATGCAGTTCGCCCAACCATTCGCGCAGCAGCAGCAGGTCGATCGCGGTGACGGCGGGCTCATCTCCACCGCGGCCCAGGTACTCGACAAACTGCTCTAGATCGGTCCCGTAGTTGCGGAGCGTATGCGGCGACACGTTCTCGCGCGCACGCTCCGCCAGATATTCGTGCGTCCAATCAGCCAGCGTGGGTAAGGAGGTGGGCATCCATGCTCTCCATGGCGCGGCGGCAGACAGCGGCGTGTCGTGCTTGCTTGTCTTTCTTGAAGCCCTCTACCTTGGGCAGCAGGTCAAAGGTGATGTTGGCGGGCTGATAGTGATGGGGGTCGGCGTGGGCGACGTAGTGGCATAGCGACCCAATGGCGGTGTCGCGCGGAAAGGCCTCACCAGTGATCAAGTGATGCGCGGCGGCCAGACCAGTGGCGATTGATTCGACGTAGCCTTCCACCCCACAGACCTGCCCGGCAAAGTAGAGCCGCGGGTCCGCCTTCATGCGCAGCGCTTCATCCAGCAGCGTCGGCCCGTTGATGTAAGTATTGCGGTGGATCTGGCCGTAGCGGAGAAACTCCGCTTGTTCCAACCCCGGAATCAGCCGGAAGATCCGCTGCTGTTCGCCGAAGCGCAGGTGGTTCTGGAAGCCCACCAAGTTGTAGCTATCGGAGCGCACGTTCTCCTTGCGGAGTTGCACCACGGCCCAGGGGCGACGGCCGGTTCGCGGGTCGGTTAAGCCCATGGGCTTCATCGGACCAAAGCGCAATGTCTCGCGGCCGCGACGCGCCAATTCTTCCACCGGCAGGCAGGCTTCAAAGAACGGGCACGACGGCTGATCGTCTGGGATATGAGCGGGGACGCTATCGCCTGCGACCAGGGCGTCCAGGAACCGCTCGTACTCTTCTTTGTTGAACGGGCAGTTGAGGTAGTCGTCGGTGCCATCGAGCGATTTGCCGTAGCGGGAGGCGGCGAAGGCGATCGTGGTGTCGATCGACTCGGCATCAACAATCGGGCTGATGGCGTCGTAGAAAAAGAGCCGGTCGCTGCCCGTGCGGCGGCCAATGTCAGCGGCCAGCGCATCACTGGTCAGCGGTCCGCTGGCGACGATCACCGTGCCTGATTCCGGCAGCGCCGTCACCTCTTCACGCCGGAGCGTAATGCGCGGATGGCTTTCGATCGCCCGGGAAACGCCTTCGGCAAACGTCACCCGGTCCACCGTCAACGCATGACCAGCGGGCACCCGCGCCTCCGCCGCCACCTTCAGCAGCATCGAGCCCATCCGGCGCAGTTCCTGCTTGAGCAGCCACGGCGCGGTGTTTTCGCTTTCGCTCTTGAGTGAATTGGAGCAGACCAGTTCCGCCAGCCGGTCCGTCTGGTGCGCAGCGGTTGACCGCTGCGGCCGCATCTCGAAGAGCGTGACGTCACGCCCGGATTCCGCCAACTGCCAAGCCGCTTCGCAGCCGGCCAACCCGCCACCGATCACTGAAACTGGTTCCACGCTACTTCTATCATGCCCTTCCTGACTAGGCGGAGCGGTGATGCGACATTGTTGGTGCGACACTGTGGGGAAGCCTATGCGGAATATCCTTGTTCTTCTTGCCTGCCTGCCGCTTATCTCAGCGGAAACTTTGCCTCGCTTTACTGACCCGAACCGGAAGGCCAAGCTGATGGCCGGGATGCCCGAAGTGGAGAAGGTGTTTGAGAAGTTCGCCGCTGATCGCGCCGTCACCGGCATGGCCTACGGCGTCATCATTGACGGCGAACTGGTGCTGGCCAAGGGCGTGGGCGTCAAGGACCGCACGAGCAATGCTCCCGTGACGGCCGACACGGTGTTCCGCATCGCCTCCATGACCAAGAGCTTCACCGCGCTGGCGATTTTGAAGCTGCGCGACCAGGGCAAGCTGTCGCTGGAAGATCCGGTGTCGAAGTATGTCCCGGAGATCGCGGGCCTGAAGTATCCCAGCAGCGACACGGCTCCGCTGCGGGTGCGGCAGCTATTGACGCACGGCGCAGGCTTTCCCGAAGACAACCCCTGGGGTGATCAACAACTGGGCGTGCCGGACGCTGAGATGACGGCGTGGCTCAAGAAAGGCATCCCGTTTTCGACGCCGCCGGATACGGCCTACGAGTATTCCAATTACGGCTTCGGTCTGCTGGGCCGCATCATCGCCAAGGCTTCCGGCAAGCCCTATGACGAGTATTTGCAGAAAGAGATTCTGGATCCGCTGGGCATGAAGGCCTCGACACTGCACCCCTCCCGCATCCCGGCCAACGTCGCCGCCGTGGGGTACCGCAAGACGGGCGATGTCTACAGCGTCGAGCCTTCGCTGCCGCATGGCGCATTTGGCGCGATGGGTGGCTTGGCCGTTTCCGCCAAGGACCTGGGCAAGTATGTCGCCTATCAGTTGGCAGCCTATCCGCCGCGCGATGGGGCCGACTCAGGCCCGGTGCGCCGCAGCTCCCAGCGTGAAATGCAGCACCCGTGGCGCCCGGCCGGCTTGCGCGCTAGTGGCTCCCCGCTCACCGTCCGCACTTCTGCGTATGGCTATGGCCTGAACGTTTCGCGCACCTGCAATATCGGCCACATCGTCGGCCACGGCGGCGGCCTACCCGGCTTTGGCAGCTACATGATGTGGCTGCCCGAATACGGCATCGGCTTCATCGGCATGACCAACCTCACCTACACCGCACCGACCGCCGCAATGGAGCAGGCCATCGAAGTACTTTCAAGGACCGGTGCATTGCAGCCCCGCGATCTCCCACCCTCGCCGGAGCTGATCTCCATGCGCGAGTCTATCTGGCGCCTCTGGCAGAACTGGGATGAAGGCGCACTAAAGAAGGTCGCCGCCATGAACCTCCTGCTCGACACCCCCGCCCCGGCCCGCAAGACGGCGATGGAGGCGATTCAGAAGGAAGTAGGCACCTGCTCCACGGCGGGTCCGGTGTTGCCCGAAAACCTGCTCCGCGGCAAGTTCCGTTTGACCTGCGAGCGCGGCGCGGTGGATGTGACGTTTACGCTCGCCCCCACCATGCCGGTGAGCTTGCAGGCTCTGCGGTTTGCCAAGGCGGACGCGAATGTGGCTCTGGTGGCGGTGCCGCCGGCCTGCCGGCCGTAAGGCGCGCTTCGCAAATCGGCGCAGGATCAATCAGCGGTTGGAGTTGCGACGAAACTTCTCCACCCGATGGAAGGTCATAAAGTTGGCGTCGTGCGCACGGTGGGCACCGCCTTCGTCGTCGTCAAAGGCGGTGCGGGAGGCCACCACCAGATCTTCGCCATCGAACTGCCAGTCGACATACTGGAAGGCGTGCTTCACGGGGTCCGGGTGAGAGAGCACCGTTCGGTGGGTGGTCCAGGTTTGTAAGTCCGGCGACGACATCAGCACCAGCGTGTTGCGGACGGAGGCGGGGTCCTTGGCGGATTGCGGAAACTCCGGCAGCGCGGGGTTCGATAAGGTCCAGTAACGCTGGCTTTTCTTGTCCCACCGGATGGTGAACTTCTTGGCGCCGCCGGGGAAGTCGATCAGGCGGTTGAACTTCAGGTCACCGCCCTTTACGTTGACGATCGCGGCTTTCTCCAGGTTGTGGACGCGCAGGATGTTCAGCAGTTGGCCTTGGCGGTCCAACACCACATTGCCTTCCAGCCAAGTCGAGCCCATACCAGCTTCCGCGGCCGGGTAGGCGAGGCTAAAAGAGAGCTGCCAGCTCTTGGGGTCCATCAAGTCCGCTTTCGCCGCAGCGGAGATCACGAATGCTTCAAAGCCGCCCCATTTGCCCTCCGGGTGGAACTCCATCGCCCGCCACAGGCGACCCCGATGCTGAATGATCGGTACCGGGGCAGTGTGGTAACCGGTAGCAGGATGTAGCAGCGAGGGAGGGCTCCAGGTGCGGCCCCCATCCATGGACTTGCGGATGACGATGCGCCCATATTCGTAAGTGGTGCCCATCAGATAGAGCGCGCCACGGTGGACGAACAGGTTGGACCAGAACTGGTCATTGAACTCGGCCGTCTTCGCCCAGGTGAGGCCTCGGTCCGTCGAGCGGAAGACGCGCGACACGGCAGAAGTGGACTGCGTGGACCCGGCCCCGAAAAAGTCGTGCGAGGCCACGTAGCTACGGTCGGGCAAGATCGCAATGGAGGGCGACCCGATGTACTGGCGGGTATGCGCGGGATGATGGTCGATCACGACACCGGGCGGTGGCGGCGTGGCAGCAAGCATCAGCGCAAAGATGACGACTGGCATAGAATTTAGCTTATGCCCGGAACCACGCAGTCCAGCTTTCCTCTTTCCCGCCGCCAGATGGTGAAGTCCACCGCCATGGCGATGACGGCCGCCTCCTATTCGCGCGTCTATGGCGCCAACGATAAGGTTCAATTGGGCGTCATTGGCGTAGGCAATCGCGGCACGGGCGTGATGGGGACGTTCCAGCAATCGGGCCGCATCGATGTGAAGGCGGTGTGTGACGTCTACGCCAAGAACGTTGATGCCGCGCTCACCAAAGCGCCGGGCGCCAAGGGCTTCAAGGAGCATCAGGAACTGCTCGCCATGAAGGGCATCGACGCGGTGCTGATCGCCACGCCGGACCACTGGCACTCCCGCATCGCTGTTGACGCGCTGAACGCCAAGCTGGATGTCTATGTCGAAAAGCCGTTGACGCTGACCATTGAGGAAGGCCCCGGCATCGTCAAGGCGGCGCGCGTGAATGACCGCATTTGCCAGGTGGGCATGCAGCAGCGGTCCGGTTCGCACTATCTGCGGGCCAAGGAAGAGTACATGAAGTCCGGCAAGCTGGGCAAGATCACCATGGCGCGGACGTGGTGGCATGGCAATGGCTTCCACTTGCGCAAGGCTCCGACGGAACTGATGCAGCAGCCGTCGAACCTGGATTGGTCGCGCTTCCTGGGTCCGGTGAAGTGGCGCGACTACGACCCGCAGCAGTATTGGAACTTCCGCGCGTACCTCGACTTTGGCGGCGGCCAAGTGACGGACCTGTTTACGCACTGGATCGACGTGGTCCACATGTTCATGGAGCAGGACAACCCGACTTCGGCCGTGGCGGCGGGCGGCGTCTACTTCGCCAAGGACGGGCGCACGGCCCCGGACACGATCAACGTGCTGCTGGAATACCCGAACGACTGGCTGGCGACCTTTGAAGCCACGCTCGCCCCCGGCATCACCGGCGCGGGCATCGAGATGTGCGGGACGGAAGGCAAGCTCTACATTGACCGGTCGCGCTACGTCTACACGCCCAAGGGCCGCAATGCCGTGCCGGTGGAAGTGAAGGCCGAACGCGAACAGACGATCGAGCACGTCGCCAACTTCCTCGATTGCGTGAAGAGCCGCAAGCGCCCCAACGGCGACGTCTACATCGGCCACCGCAGCGCCCAGGCCTCGCACCTGGGCAATATCGCCTACGTGCAGAAGCGGCGGCTGAAGTTTGACGCGGACCGCGAAGAGATTCTGCCGCTCTAGCCCGCAGCCGGGAATAAGCGGGCGTGCCCCGGGGATCTTGGGGGGTGAACTTAACGTTGCGAACCCTGCTGATGCGCTGGCGCGCCTCCGTGCTGTTGATGGCGCTGACCCTGGCCCCCGCCCAGGCCGAGATTTTTGCCCTGAAGTTCGAGCGGCTGAATGGAGCGTTGGCGATGCTGAGCTCCACTGACCGGCAGACGGTGGACAACGCCATCGCACTGATCAAGCAGGGCGACCATAACCTGGCGCTGATCGAACTGAACAGTGTGGCCAGGACCAATCCCACCAGCGGGGGGGTGCGCGTGCTGACCGCCTATGCGCTGCTGAATCTGGGGAACACGCTGGGGGCGTTTAAGGAAGCCAAGACGGCCGAGAGCATGGGGCACGATAGCTATATCTGCTCCTTCCTGGGCCGGGTGGCATACCTGGTGGGCGACGTGCGGGCCTGCAAGCGCGAAATCAAGCACGTGAAGGCGGCAGGCGACCCCGATGGTGAAGCGGCGGCGCTGGAGAAAGCCCTGGCGAGCAAGGGGCGCCAGGTCGCACAGTGACTCAGAACAGCAGGTCGTCCAGGCTGCGATGTCCCGGCAGTTCGCCGGCGGCCAGGCGGTAGAAACCCATCGTCCAGTCGTCGAATTCGCGCACTTGAGCCACGCCTTCCCAGAGTACGAGGCATTCTTTGTGGCGGGCGTCGTTTCGTATTGAGCCGTAATAGAGTGCCCGCACGGCCTCTTCCGGACCTTCCAGCACCTGCAGGAAAACGTCACCCCGGTAGACCAGTGCCCCGGTTACGCCAAGCGATCCATTATGTTGCCGAGCCTTTTGCAGAAGCTCCGTCAACTCTTCTTCGAACATCGGGGCCGTGGCTGTGCTGGTGTAAACAAGCCGGTAGACGGTTTCTGGCCCTGGGGAGCTCACAGCAGGAGTATCGGCACACCCCCGACAGAGCTTTAACGAACAGATCTCAGGCCGACCGACCGGCCGCCCGTGCCAAAGTGCGCTCGGCCTGCCAGAGGTGACGCCGGTGGTGGGCGGCCATGATCCGCAAACCCGCCCAAAGTGAATAACGGACGCGGGCATCGAACGGCGACACTATCAGCGGACGATCGATGGCCAGTCCGTCCAGGGACAAGACGAACGCCGCGAGCCGGGCGGAATGATCTTGGAATTGGGCGAGCACTTCCTCCCGGGGCTGCACGGCCGGCTGAAATGCGGGAGGCGTCTTCACGGTTTGGCGATAGGGAGGTTCCAGGAACCACAACAGAAACCGTTCCATCAGCCGCAGCCGGTAGGGTTGGCCGGAGGAGGGCATGGATTGCGCGGCTTGCCAGGCTTGCTCCAGCACGGGCCAGAACGCCTCTGCCGTGAGATTGAGGTGGGCCAGACAATCGGTGGCTGCCCAACCGGTGCCCAGGCGGGTGGACCAGGCATCGGCGGGATACTGCTCGGTCAACCGCTTTGCCCAAAGCGCTGCCGCGTCGAACTCGGCGGCGAGGCTGTTGATGGAGGAGTTCATCGTTACCTCTTTCTCAGGGGAGCTAAGAGCTTTACTGGGTTTCCTGATACTCGCCAAAGACAGTGCGGAGGCAGTCGGAGATCTCGCCCACCGTCACCATCGAAGCGGCGCAGTTGAGAATGTGTGGCATCAGGTTGTCCGTCCCACGCGCGGCGGCCTCGAGTGCGGTGAGACGTTCCGCGACGGTCGAGGCGCTGCGGGAGGCCCGTACTTCGCGCAACCGGGCCACCTGGCGGCGTTCGAGTTCGGGGTCGACGCGGAAGGTGGGGATCTTGGCGGCGTCGTCCTGGCGGAACTTGTTGACGCCCACGATGGTGATCCTTCCGCTTTCGATGCCGCGCTGGTAGTCGTAGGCGGCGTTCTGGATCTCGGCCTGGACGTAGCCGCGCTCAATTGCGGAAAGGGTGCCGCCCATCGCATCGATGTGCTGCAAGTAGGCGCGCGCTTCGGCCTCAATCTGGTCGGTCAACGCCTCGATGCATTCGGCCCCGCCCAGCGGGTCCACCGTGTTGGTGACGCCGGTCTCGTGGGCGATGATCTGTTGCGTGCGAAGCGCAATGCGCGCCGATTCTTCAGTGGGCAAGCCCAGCGCCTCATCGCGCGAGTTCGTGTGCAAAGACTGGGTGCCCCCCAGCACGGCGGCCAAGGCCTGAATGGCCACGCGCACGACATTGACGTCGGGCTGCTGGGCGGTCAGCGTTGCCCCGGCGGTCTGTGAGTGGAAGCGTAGCATCCAGCTTTTGGGGTCGCGCGCGCCAAAGCGGTCCCGCATCAGGTGCGCATAGAGGCGGCGGGCCGCGCGGAACTTGGCGATCTCTTCCAGAAAGTTATTGTGGGCGTTAAAGAAGAAGCTGAGGCGCGGCGCGAACTGGTCGATATCGAGGCCCGCCGCCACCGCTGCCTCAATGTAGGCAATGGCGTTGGCCAGCGTGAAGGCGACTTCCTGCACCGCAGTGGAGCCCGCTTCCCGGATGTGATACCCGGAGATGGAGATGGTGTTCCACTCCGGCACTTCGCGGCCGGCCCAGGCAAACAGATCAGTGATGATCCGCATCGCGGGACGCGGCGGATAGATGTAGGTGCCGCGGGCGATGTACTCCTTCAAAATGTCGTTCTGGATGGTGCCGGAAAGCTTCTTGCTATCAGCTCCCTGCTCCCGCGCCACCAACACGTAGAGCGCCAGCAAAATAGAAGAGGTGGAGTTGATGGTCATCGATGTCGAGACCTTCTCCAGCTCAATCGAGTCAAACAAGAGCCTCATGTCAGCCAGCGAGCAGATGGAGACGCCCACCTTGCCCACTTCACCCAGCGCCAGCGGATGATCGGAATCCATGCCCATCTGCGTCGGGAGGTCAAAGGCGACACTGAGGCCGGTGGTGCCTTGCGAAAGCAGATAGCGGTACCGCCGGTTCGATTCCTCGGCGGTGCCAAACCCGGCATACTGCCGCATAGTCCACAAGCGGGTACGGTACATGTCCCGGTAGATGCCGCGGGTGTAGGGAAACTGGCCGGCCGGCGGGAGGGGTTGGCTCATGGAGAGTCTATGGACGGGAGGTTATTGGCGGTTGATTTTGCGGGCCCGCAAAAATGAGGTTATCCCAAAGAAGGCCATGGTGAGCGCGAAAAAACCGGCCAGGACGATCCGCCCCGTCGAATCCGCACTGCCGTCCCCGGTCTGCCAGGCGCGAAACGCTGACCCACCGGCCACGACGGCAAACACCAGGAAAGCAAAACCAATCATCTCGTTCCACAGCACCCGGAGCGGTTTGATCACTCCGGGGACCACGGTCTTCACAAACTTACCAGCAGCGTCAAGCATAAGTAATCACAAATCGCCCCCGGCTACGGAAATCACGCCCGGGCGCCGATATCTATACTGTACGCGAATCAGGTTCTTGCAACCAGATCGGGCGCAGGGACATCGAGAGATTAGGAGCACGAGAGCCCGAGAAAATGCCGTGCCAGCCACTGGACAGCGATGTTATTCTTGGGTTGAGCCTTCAGGAAGAGGCCTAGAGTTGGACGAACGCCTTAAAGATTTGATGCAAGAGCTGGGCAACGCGATCAACGAGTCGCTGTCCGACTCCGACCGGATTGCCACTGCCATTGGCGAAATCAAGCGCGCGGGATACGATGTTTTCCTGGTGCTGGAAGCCACCATTGGCTTCAACAAGCGCGAAACCTCGGACGACGATGAACCGGTAGCCGAAGAGACTTCTTTCAAGTCCGCCGGGCGCTTCAAGTGGACTTCACAGGACCATAAGTTCCTGAAGGCACTGAAGATCGCGGCCGACGAAGACCTGCGGTCTTAAGTGAGGCCCACGGGGCTTGCCGCGCTTGCCCGCGCGGGGCGCAGCCCACACCGCGATTGCCTATTGGCCCGATAGGGCGTTAATCGCGATCCGTCCGATTGCTTCATCCACCTCCGAGGGTGCCCCGCTGACCCCGATTCCTCCAATCGTCTGCCCGTCCACCTGGATAGGGAGCCCGCCTTGATTCGGAAACGCGTCCGGGAAGGCGAGAACCTGGAGATTGCCGCTGGCCAACTGGTCCGCCGCAGCCTTGGAGGGCCGCCGGAAGATCGCTGAATGGCGCGCCTTCTTCTGGGCAAATTGAATGGTGTTGAGGCCCGCGCCGTCGGCTTTTTGGAGAAACAGCACATTGCCGCTTTCGTCCACAATGCAAATGGTCACTTGAACGTTGCGCTTCTGCGCTTCGGCCTCGGCAGCGGCCACCATGGTCTTGATGGCGGCCAGATTTAGGGTTTTCTTGGTGGGAAGTTCGGCGGCAGTCATAGTCATTACCAGCAGTGAAGCAATGGTCAGCTTGATCATGGCCATGATACTACCAGGGTGGCTTCCTGAGCCGCCAATAGTCTGGCGCTTGACGGAAAATTGTCACCCTCGCCCGGTGCGGACGTGTGCCGATTTGAAACACGTGTACCGAAACGAACCTGGAATTCCCATACGGTACACCCAGTACCACCAGTACGATAAACGCTAAGGGCAACCCTACCAGCTCCTTAAGGCCTTTTTCGGCGTTTGGCCACCGTATTGCTAATAAAGTGCCATATGTCAATGACGGCAGCCACCGCAAGAGCTCGTACACCAGAGCCAGAATTCGTACAGCCCACCACGGAGGAACGAGACCAGGTAGTACTAGAGCATCTACCACTGGTGCGGGCGATCGCCACCCGCGTCCATGAGAATCTACCTGTTCACGTAGATGTGGATGACCTGATCCATGCCGGGATCATGGGACTGTTTGATGCCGCCACGAAGTACAACCCGGACAAAAAAGTGGCGTTTGCCGCCTATGCCAAGCACCGGATCAAGGGAGCCATTCTGGATAGCCTCCGCCAGGCAGATTGGGCGTCGCGCGACCTGCGCCGTCGCCACAAGCAGGTGGAACAGGTAACCCGGGATCTGGCGGCTGCCCTTCATCGCAACCCGACCGAAGAAGAAATTGCGGCCAAGATGGGCGTCGATGTCGCGCGTTGGCGCCAGATGGTCCTGGACTTGCGCAACGTCGGCTTGGTCTCCGCCTCCACGCGCGCCCAGGAGCAGGAAGATTTGCCCGCTCCGGACTTCCCCGCCGGGCCGGAGCTCCAGCCGGACCGGATGTG
>JBIKMK010000589.1:0-3382 GCA_044359315.1 Bryobacteraceae bacterium
CCCCAGTGGATAACTTCCACCGGAAGCTCCCGCTACACTTAAATTGTGACGCGCTTTTACTTCGACCACAATGCCACGACTCCGGTTTCCGAGCGGGCACTGGCGGAAATGACCAGTTGTTTGCGGGACGACTTTGGCAATCCTTCGAGTATTCATCAGGATGGGCAGGCGGCTAAGCAGCGTTTGGAGACCGCTCGGCGGCAGGTGGCGGCGGCGGTGGGGGCTGATCCGGATGAGGTGGTTTTTACGAGCGGCGCGACCGAAGCCAACAACATGGCGCTGTTCGGGTTGCGGCCGCGGCATGTGATCACGTCGACGATTGAGCATCCGGCGGTGGGGCAGGTGTGCGCCGAGCTGGAACGGCGGGGCGCTCAGGTGACCTATGTGCCGGTGTCGGGCGCGGGCATTGTTGATCCGGATGATGTGCGCCGGGCGTTGCGGCCGGAAACGGACCTGATCAGCGTGATGGCCGTTAACAACGAACTGGGCACGATTCAGCCGATTGAGGAACTGGCGCAGCTGGGCGTGCCGGTGCACTCGGATTCCGTGCAGGCGCTGGGGAAGATTGCGATGACGCCGATTGCGCTGCGGTCGTTTTCCGCGCACAAGATCTATGGGCCCAAGGGCGTGGGTGCTCTGGTGATGCGCGGTGGCGTGACGCTGGAAAGTACCTATTTTGGCGGCCGGCATGAGCGGGGGCGGCGGCCGGGGACAGAGAATCTTTCGGGCGCGGTGGGTTTTGGAGCGGCGGCGACGGAGCTGGGTCACGATCATGAGCCGATGTGGGCGCTGCGGGACCGGCTGGAGCAGGGAATTCTGGACCGCGTGCCGAATAGTTTCGTGAATGCCGGGACGGGTCCGCGGGTGGGGAACACCACCAACATCCGGTTTGACGGCGTGGAAGGCGAAGCGATGCTGATCGCGCTGGATTTGAAGGGATTTGCGGTGTCGAGCGGAGCGGCCTGTTCCAGCGGCAAAGTGGAGCCATCGCATGTGCTAATGGCGCTGGGTTTGAGTAAGGATCAGGCGCGGTCCAGCATTCGGTTTTCGGTGGGCCGGACGAATGATGCGGCGCAGGTGGATGCTCTGGTGGACGCGGTGGCGACGGTGGCGGCGCGGTTGCGGAAGCTGTCGCCGGTTTACGTGGGCGTGTAGGGTGCTCGGCTAGCCCCATGCGTCAGCTTGGGGCTATGTGCGGGGCCGGAAGAAGCCCCAAGCTTACGCATGGGGCTATGTGCGGGGCGGGAGTAGGGAAAAGGTTTTTACGATGGCGGTGCTGGAAGTACAGAATTCGGTGGGGGAGCGGGCGGCTACAGGTGCGCAAGCGCCAATTGCCGTGGCCATGTCGGGTGGCGTTGATTCGTCCGTCGTCGCTGGGCTGCTGAAGCGGCAGGGGCATGCGGTGGTTGGGTTGACGATGCAGCTGTGGAACCAGCAGCGGCTGCCTGATCTGGCTTCGGACAAGGCGAGCGGGCGGTGCTGTTCGCTGGATGATGTCTACGATGCTCGGGCGGTGGCGGGGCATCTGGGAATCCCGTATTACCTGGTCAACTTCGAGGATCGCTTTGAGCAGAGCGTCGTCAAGCCGTTTGTGGATAGCTATCTGCGGGGTGAGACGCCGATTCCGTGCACGCTGTGCAATAACTTCGTCAAGTTCGACCAGTTTCTCGACATGGCCGATGCGGCGGGGGCGGACAAGATTGCCACGGGGCACTATGCTCGGCTGTGGTTCGACGATGAGAAGCAGCGCTGGCAGATGGGGCGCAGTGCGGATTCAACCAAGGATCAAACCTACTTCCTGTGGGGCCTGACGCAGCCGCAACTGGCGCGGGCGATGTTCCCGTTGGGGGGCATGATCAAGACCGAGGTGCGGGAGTTGGCGCTTGCCCTGGGGCTGCCGGTGGCGGAGAAGCCGGATAGTCAAGAGATCTGCTTTGTGCCCAATGGCGACTACGCCGCGTTTATCGATGCGTATTTCAAGGAGCAGGGGCTGGCTCCGGCGACGACGGAGGGCGAAATTGTGTCGACCTCGGGCGAGCGGCTGGGCACGCACGGCGGCACGCATCGCTATACGGTGGGCCAGCGGCGCGGGTTGGGGATTGCGGCGAAGGAGCCGCTGTATGTGATCTCCACCAATCCGATGACGCAACAGGTGATTGTGGGCCGGCCGGATGATCTGTTGCGGCAGGAGTTTACGGTTCGGGACGTGAACTGGGTGTCGATGGCGGAGCCCGATGTGCCGGTGCGGGCCGAGGTACGGATTCGGAACAAGCACGCACCGGCCCCGGCGACGGTGACGGCGCTGCCGGGCGGTCGGGCGACTGTACGGTTTGAAGAGCCGCAGCGGGCGGTGACGCCGGGGCAATCGGCGGTGTTCTATGGCGGGGAGTTGGTGCTGGGCGGCGGCTGGATCGAATAGGCCGCCACCCCGGCACCTCTTGACGGTGTGATTTAGCTAGTAGCGATCGCGACCGCCGCCTTCGTAGCCGCCGCCGTAACCGCCGCCACCGGCACGGGGGCCACGATCACGGAAGCCGCCGCCGCCGGGAGTGGTGGGGCGGGCTTCATTGACCACCAGCGCCCGGCCCATCAACTGGCGGCCGTTGCAGGCGGTAATGACTTGATTGGCCAGGGCATCGTCCTTGATTTCGGCAAAGCCAAAGCCGCGGGACTTGCCCGAGAACTTGTCGCGCATTACCTGGACTGAATCCGCCGTGGCACCCGCTTGGGCAAACATCGCCTGGATATCATCTTCGGTGGCACCGAAGGGTAGATTTCCCAAAAAGAGCCTCATGGCTCACCTCACTTTCGTCAGATCCCTGATCTCCACACATTCGAGCTGAAGATCAGCGAACCCAAACGAAACACGAGGCGCCCACTCCAGACCGTTCGCCCTGAGAATGCCACAGATCGCGATTTCTGTCTAGAGTTTTTCGCGCGCGCGGTGTGCCCCTCAAGTGCATGCAAATGGGAGCGGTTCCGGTTTTCATCCGGTGGCAGATTCATTACCGGGGTGTAATTATTCCACCTAACTTGTCCGCTTCGCCGCTGGCCAGGCGCGGGTAGCGGGTGGAATAGGCTTCCAGATACTTCAGGCCCGCACCGGTGTTGTAGATGACGATGCGTTCGTCGGGCTTCAAGAAGCCGCTATCGAGCAACTTCTTGAGGGCGGCGACGCAGGCGGCTCCTTCGGGTGCGGCGAAGACGCCATCGAGGGTGGCCAGTTCGATACCGGCATCGAGCGATTCTTCATCGCTGACGGCAATGGCGGTGCCGCCGGACTTGCGCACGGCTTCCAGCACCAGGTAATCGCCCAGCGGTTTGGGGACGCGGAGGCCGCTGGATACCGTGGAGGCGTTCTTCCAGAACTCGCTGCGTTCGG
>JBIKMK010000590.1:0-3371 GCA_044359315.1 Bryobacteraceae bacterium
GGTGTTGTGGCCTGGGTGGATCTGAAAGATCCCAAGGTGGGCGCGCGTCTCGACGTCCTGCAGAAGCACAAGCGCTTCAAGGGCGTCCGCAACATCCTGCACGATGAGCCGGACGTCAATTGGGCCTTGCAGCCGGAAGTTCTGCGCGGACTAAAGGAACTGGAACAGCGCGGCATTCCCTACGACGTTCTCGTCAAGCCGCCGCACCTGCACATCGTGGAGCCGCTGGCTGAGAAGCTGCCCAAGCTGAAGATGGTGATCGACCACATTGCCAAGCCCTACATCAAAGAAAAGAAGATGGAGCCGTGGGCCAAGCAGATGGAGTCCATCGCGAAGAAGACCCAAGCCTACGTGAAACTCTCCGGCATGATCACTGAAGCGGATCACAAGAACTGGAAAGCCCCGGACCTGGCCCCCTACGTCCACCACGTCTACCAGGTCTTCGGACCCGAGCGCTGCATGTTCGGCAGTGACTGGCCGGTTTGCCAGTTGGCGGGAAGCTGGAAACAAGTGCTGGCGGCACTGACGCAGAGCCTAGGCCCGCTCAAGCAGGACGTCCGGGAACAGGTGCTGGGGGGCACGGCGGTAAAGTTCTACGGCTTGAGCTAGAGCGTGCGAGTTTACTTGGACGCCTGTTGCCTAAGCCGCCTCACCGACGGCCTTGGGCAGCCCCGGGTACGAGAAGAAGCTGCGGCCGTCCTACGAATCATCGATGCCGTCATCGACGGGCAAGTTGTCTTGGTGTCCAGCCAAGTCTTGCAAGCTGAAGTCGAACGTAATCCGCATCTGGAGAGGCGAGCAGTAGCTGAACACGTCCTCGGTCTTGCCCTGACCACAGTGCCAGCGGATTCCAACGTGTGGAGTCGCGCGAAACAGTTACTGGCTTTCGGTTTCAATCCGATGGATGCGGCCCATTTCGCTAGCGCCGAAGCAGGCCGTGCCGACGTATTTCTCAGCACCGACGACAGGCTACTGAAAGCCGCCGGACGGGCGGCGGTGGTCACGAAGCTCCGGACCGCCAATCCGGTACCATGGGTAATAGAGGCTGGGTATGACCGCAATTGAGCAATTGGACGATACTGACTTTCGCCGCTATGTTCTCGATACGCTCTATCGCGAACTCGGACCGAAGGGTTTCTTCCGGTATGCACAGTTGTTTCTCTCCGAACGCGGCGACTACACTGCGGAGCGGCAGGAATGGGTAGGGCAAATGACGCTTGAAGAAATTCAGCGGCGTGTCGAAGCGCTACAGCCGAGAGCGACCCGCTAAACCGGCGTCAATCCAAACAGCAACCGCGTCACCACCTCAAACGCCGCCCAGCTGCCCAGAAAGCCGCAGCGGGCTCCGCCAGCTACTTCGAGGTAACGCTGATCTCTTTGAAGTAGATCGTCGACTTGGCGTCGTGGTTCTGCAGGCCGATGTAGCCCGAGGCGGGACGCGGGCCACGCACTGGCTCATACCACTGCTTCCGTGCAGGAACTTCCTGGCCTTCGCGATACGTATTCACCACCGCGCCATTCAGCTTGATCGTGGTCACCGTGCCGGCAAGGTCGATCTCCATGGTGTTCCATTCGCCCATCGGCTTCTGGCGGCGCTCCGTCACTTTGCTGATCGAATAGATGGCGCCGGTGGAATGCCACTCATCGCCACCGGCGTCGATCTGCACTTCGTAGCCATTGTGGACGCCGTACCAGGGGTCGGCAGGCGGCTCATCCATGCGGATCACCACCCCCGAATTGGCGTGGTTGGTGGCGGTTTTGAACACGATCTTTAGTGTGGCGTTGCCCACTTTGGCGCGCTCGTAATAGAGCAAGCCCATGCCGCCGACGGTCTTCATCATGCCGTTCTCGACTTCAAACTTGCCCGGACCGGTCATCTTCCAGCCGTCGAGCGTTGTGCCGTTAAAGAGCTGCTTTTCCGCCGCCCACACTGGGGCCGTCGCCACCAGCGCCATTGTCAGAAGAACCGGTCCGGGCAGAAGCCGCGTGATGCTTTGCATAAAGAAAAGTATATGCGCCCAGCCCCACCACCAGCCAGGCCCCGCCCGCAATCTTGGCAAACGGGCTCAGGCTGAGCCAGAGGTAGAAGCAGATCAGGAAACCCAGCACCGGCGGCACCAGATGCGTGAGTTGCTTGCGCTCTCCGCGAACGTAGTAGCGGAGCACAGCCGAGAGGTTGACGCCCATAAAGCCGATGAAGGCCCCAAAGTTCAGCAGCTCCGCACCCAGCTGATAGCTCATCGCGAACGCTCCGGCGAGCGACAGCGCCCCGATCAGCAGCACATTGTTGCGCGGCACCGAGGTGGGCCCGTGAAGATCGCCGAAGAAGCGCTGCGGCAGTGCGTGATCCCGCCCCATGCCGTACATCAAGCGAGCACCCGCCATCACCGCACCGGAACCCGAACCAATGGTCGCCACCAGCAACGTCAGGTTGACGGCTTGAAACAGCCACGGCCCGCCTGCGCGCCCCGCCACATGGACATAGGCCGTATCGACGTCCGGGAACGCCAATCCCGTGGGCCAGACGATCTGCGCGGCATAGGTCTCGATCGCCGACAGTCCGCCAATGATCAGACAGACCAGCACGGTGCCCCACAGGATGTTGCGCCGCGGGTCCTTCACTTCTTCTGACAGGGTGGAGATGCCGTCAAAGCCGATGTAGGTCAGCACCGCCAGCGACGTGCCGGTGGAGAAAGTGTTCCACGCAAAGGTGGCTGGATCGTAGAAAGGCTTCACCAGGTCAGCGCCGGGGAAGAACTTGGCGGAGGCGGCCAGCATCGCCACAATCACCACGCCCATCGCCGCCGCCAGCAGCGAGTTCGTCTTGGCCGAGGCCTCAACCTTGCGGATGTTTAGCAGCGTGAACAAACCGGCAAAAAAGAGCGCCCACAGCGCATAAGGAACCTGCGGCAACACGTTGCCCGCCGCCTTGGAACACCAGATGGTGCAGATCACCGGGTTCAGCACATAGTCCATCAGCATGCACCAGCCCGTCAGGAAACCCGCCGCCGGATGCAGTTCCTGGCCCACGTACGTATAGGCTGAACCGGCGCTGGGGTAGGCGCGCGCCATGCGGCCATAGCTGATCGCAGTGAACAGCATCGCCACCATCGCCACCAGCACAGCAGACACGACGTGGCCCTTGGCCTCATTGAAGACAACGCCGAACAGCGGCATGGGCGCCGTCGGCTGGATCATGATGATCCCCATGATGACCAGTTGCGGCAGTCCCAGGCTGCGGTGCAAACCGGATTGGGTGGGTTGTGACAAGCTCATAGCATGACACGCGCGAAGGGCGGTTTATTTGCGGTGGCCTCCACCCTCCGCTCGGCGTGGCGGCGTCTGGACGCTTATCTCGAACGCCGTATCCG
>JBIKMK010000591.1:0-3368 GCA_044359315.1 Bryobacteraceae bacterium
GAAGGCGGAGGTGATCTGGTCGATCGCCCGGGCCTGATCCTTGCTGCTGGCGGTGACATCCTGGGTGAGCGTTTGGACGGAGGTGGCCTTGGCGGCGCTCTCGTCAATCGCTTCCTTCACCAAGTCCAGCCGCGACTTGCCGGCCCGGGTGGCGGTGAGCGATTCCTCAATCAATTCCGCCGTATCTTTCGCCGCCTGCGAGGAGCGCTGGGCCAAGAGCCGTACCTCTTCGGCCACCACCGCAAACCCCAAGCCCGCCTCACCGGCCCGCGCCGCCTCGACGGCCGCGTTGAGCGCGAGCAGGTTGGTTTGGAAGGCGATTCCTTCGATCACCTTGATGATGTTTGAGATCTTGCGGGAAGCACCCACCATGCTGTCCATGGAGTCCACCATGTCGGCGGCATAGCGGGTGGCCTGGGCCATCGCAGCGCTCACTTCCTCGGTACGGGCGCTAGCCGCTTCCACACTTTCCAGATTCCGGCGCGTCATCGATTGCACCTGACGGGTGGACGCGGAAGCTTCTTCCAGCGACGCCGCTTGCTCACTGGCCACTTGCGACACCTGATCACCGGCCGCCGAAATCTGCAGGGCGGACTGCCTCACTTCCTCGCTCTCGGCCGACAGTGTCTCCATTTGTGACGTCAACTGCAGCATGGACTGGCGCACGGTCCAAACAGAGACGCCACCGATCCCGAGCAAGAGGGCGAAGACGGTGAGGATAAGCCACAGGGACGCCGCCGCCACGGACTCTTCAGCTTGAATGCGCTGCTGGTGTTGGATCTGCAGTAGCTTGTCGGTCAACAGGCTGAGGCGATCCACTAGCGGCACAATCTGCACCACCAGTTCCGGAATCTCCGACAGCCGGCCGGCCTTCGTGCGAGCCATGAACTCACTCACCAGAGGAATCCAGGCATTCAGCGCCGTCTCGACTTCCGACAGCGCCGCTTGCTCTTCGCGGTCGGTGATCTGCGTCCGCAACTTTGCCACGTCCGCGCGCAAGTCAGCGAACGACTTCCGGCAGTTCTCGTCGAACTTTACGCGCATGTCCTCGCGGCCCAGTGACGCGGCCAGGAACGTGCCACGTTTGTGGGTTTCCCCCTCCCACACCGAGGACCGCAGATCTCCCGCAAGCTCCGCCTTTTCGGCCAGAAGCGTCAACTCACGCTCGAAACGGCTGGATAGAACTCTTTGCGTGACGTTGGTGGCCAGTGACAGTACAATTAACGCGGCAAAACCGCAGTAGAGCTTGCTGGAAAGCTTCACAAACGAAATCCCCATCTGAAAATCAGGTTGTAAACAACTACAGAAGAGTTATCGACAAGAACCTGATAGAAAAGATCGGGATTCAGGGCTTAGGGCCCATTTGCCGCACCTCGCTTTAGGCTGCCTGAAATGAAGCCATTCAACTTTCGGCGAGGACCGCGACGAGCACCTGACCACTTTCAGCGGGGCGAAACAGCGCCCGGCTTAGGGTTGGGGCGCGGTGCGGAGCTTCGTCACAAAGCCCGCCGGGAGCGGAGCAGCATTGGTTAGGCGGCTGCCATCGGTGACCGGCAGGTCAACGGAAGTGGTGTAGCCCGCCACCACCAGATTGCCATCCGGCGAGGGGGCAACAGCCGAGGCGACATCGAGGAAAGCTCCACCCAGATAGGTGGCATATTCCAGCGTTCCGGTGACATTACCGACCGCGATGAAGGCATCCGCGAAGCCGGAAGCTGGAGAGTTTCGCAGGGGCCCACCGGCCACCGGCAACCCGCCAAACATCGTGTAGCCGACCAGCGCAAAGCGGCCACCGGGCAGCAGCGCGAAGTTCTGGGCTACTTCGAAGCCGGGTCCGCCAAAGTAGGTGGCATATTCCACCGTATGCGGAATGGCGGCATTCAAGCGCATGGCAAAGCCATCCACGTTGCCACCAAAACTCCGCTGCACGGAAGAGGAAGACGTGGGCAGGTTCACCGAAGTGGTGTGTCCGGCCAACCAGATGGAGCCATCAGCGGCCAGTCGCATCGTCGTGGGCAGATCAGAACCGCTGGCGCCCAGGTACGTGCCATAGCGCAGCGCGTCGAGGCCACTGCGGCGCAGATCAATCTGGACCAGAAAGCCATCAAAGGCCCCGTTCAGAAAAGTCTGACTGCCGTCGGTGGTGGCCGGAAAGTCGTCGGAGGCGGTGTAGCCGGACATCAGGATGACGCCCGTCGGCAGAACCGCCAAGCCGGTGGCGACGTCGGTCTTGTTGCCGCCCAGATAGGTGGCATAGGCATCGGAGTTGTCCGGGTTCAAGCGGACCAGGAAGGTATCCCACCCGCCGCGCGAATTGCCCTGCAAGCCACTGGTGGCCTTCGGAAAGTCTTCTGACGTGGTGTAGCCCGCTACGACGATCTGGCGATCGGGGGTGACAGCAATGGCGTTCGGCACATCCACGGCGCCACCGCCATAGTAGGTGCTGTAAAGCATGGCGAACTCGCCCACGACGTTGCTATCGATCACGGAGACGAAGATGTCGTTCGTGCCGCCGTTGTTGGTCGTCTGGGCCGGAGTGGCGGCCAGTGGGTAATCGGTTGAGGTGGTGGTACCGGTGAGATAAATCCGCCCCCGGTTGTCGATCGTCATCGCCCGCAGTTCGTCATCGCCGGAGCCGCCGATCCAGGTCCAATAGAGCAGCCTCGTCGTCCCGTCCGCCTGGGGCTGGTACTTGGCCAGGAAAATCTCCCGGCCGCCCTTGGGGCTGACCTGAAAAGCCGTATCGGGCAGCGGCGAATCGTTGCCGGAGGAACTGGTGCCCCCCACCCAGATGGTGCCGTCGGCGTTCGGGATCACGGCCGTCGCCGCATCAAAACGGCCGCCGCTAATGTAGCTGGACCACATCAGACGGTTGGCGGACTGGGCAAACCCCAGCGCTGTCAACAACACAGCCATTACCCACACACGGCCAGCGGAGAAAAACAAAGATGACATAGATTCAGTTGAAAGACGGAGACCAAGAGCCACCGGTTCCTACCATTGTAGCGGAGTGTGGGAAGCCGCATGGTGCCCCGCAGCGTCTTCGGTTTCGAACACGCCACGGACTAAGCCGCCACCTGCAGAAGGGGCCCATTCCATGTCACCGGCTTGCGATGCCCGCCACGACAAGGGGCTTTGGCGGGTGATCAGAACAAACCGCTCCCTCGCGGTCGCGGCTCGGTAACGTGTGCGTCACTCTCCGGGCTCGTACGGGACCGAGCCATCGAAACGCAAGTGCTTCTGACCTGCCCCCATTCTCTCCACCAATCGAAACTAGAATTCTCGGCTCATCATAACTCCTTCAGCGCTTCCCTTCGACCTCATATCAGTTGCCTTTGAGCAGACCGGGGAGCCTGTCAAGGACGCTT
>JBIKMK010000052.1:0-11838 GCA_044359315.1 Bryobacteraceae bacterium
GGTTGCCGGCCATGCCTCCTGGCGAAAAGCGGCTGAAGCCGGAGGAAATCGCGACACTGGAACGCTGGATTACCAGCGGTGCCTCATTCCCGGCCAAGGCACCGGTGCTGACCTCGGCCGCGCCGCGCGTCACCTCAAAGCATTGGGCATTCCAGCCGGTGGTGCGTCCGGCCGCGCCTGAAGTCACTGGTGGCCGTAATGCGATTGACCGCTTCGTGCTGGCCCGCTTGGCAAAAGAGAAGATTGCGGCATCGCCTGAAGCCGACCGCCGCGTGCTGCTGCGCCGCGTCAGTTTTGACTTGATTGGTCTGCCGCCGACGGCTGCCGAAACCGATGAATTCCTGCGCGACACGCGGCCCGATGCTTATGAGCGCCAAGTGGACCGCCTGCTGGCTTCGCCGCACTTCGGCGAGAAGTGGGCCCGGCATTGGCTGGATCAGGCCCGGTATGCCGACTCCGATGGCTACGAGAAGGATTGGAGCCGCCCGTGGGCCTGGCGCTGGCGGAACTGGGTGATCGATGCCATCAACAGCGACATGCCGTTTGACCGCTTCACGACCGAGCAGATCGCGGGTGACCTGCTGCCGAATGCCAAGACCGAGCAGCAAGTTGCCACGGGCTTTCATCGCAACACGCTGACCAATCGGGAAGGCGGCATCGATGACCGGCAGTTCCGCTTTGAGGCCACGCTCGACCGTGCGAGCACCGTCAGTTCGGTTTGGCTGGGCCTAACGATGGGCTGTGCGCAATGCCACGACCACAAGTACGACCCGATCTCGCAGAAGGATTTCTACTCGCTGTTCGCCTTCTTTGACAATGCCGAAGAAGTGAACATTGACGCTCCGCTGCCCGGTGAGTTCGGCCCCTGGATCCGGAGCCGCGATGAGTATCAGCGCAAGCGGGACGCGCTGCTGGCTGAGTACAACGTGGCGGCCTTGCAAGCGGATTGGGAGAAGAACATCCTCTACACGATCGCCCATCTGGGTGAGCGGACCGATTGGGACCTGGCCTGGGATTGCGTCAACAAGCTGACCGAAGATGGCGATGGCGGCAAGATCGTGCAGATGCCCGCCGCCCAGCGCACACCGCGCGAGCGCGACATCCTGACTGACCACTTTGTGGCCAACTACCACTTCGCCATCGGCAACAAGAAGTGGAAAGAGCTGAAGCTGGATGAGCTGAATAAAAAGCTGCGCGAATTGAAGACGCAGTATCCCCAGCTGAGCCAGGCATCGGTGATCAGCGAAGTGGCTTCGCCCAAGCCCAGCTACTTGCGCGTCCGGGGCGACTACAAGACCAACGGCATTGAAGTGCAGCCAGAGACGCCCGCCGTGCTGCCGGCACTGAACGCGAATGGCCGGGCAACACGGGTGGATTTGGCGCGCTGGCTGATGGCACCCGAGAATCCGCTGACGGCCCGCGTGGCCGTGAACCGGATCTGGCAGGAGCTGTTCGGTGCGGGCTTGGCACCGACGTCGGATGACTTTGGCACGCGCAGCGAAGCGCCCACGCATCGGGAGTTGCTGGACTGGTTGGCGGCGGAGTTCCGCGAGAATGGCTGGAGCCGCAAGGCACTGCTCCGCACCATCGTCACTTCGGCCACCTACCGGCAAAGCTCGCAAGCCCGGCCGGAGTTGATCGAGAAGGACCCCAACAACACGCTGCTGGCGCGGCAAACCCGGTTGCGCCTGCCGGGCGAAATGATCCGCGACAATGCGCTGCGCGTGAGCGGCTTACTGACGCCCACCATCGGCGGCCCTAGCTTCAACCCGCCCATCCCGCCCGGCGTGATGGAGCTGAGCTATGGCTCGCGCGGTTGGGGCACGGGCTGGAAGGAAGCGACCGGGCCGGAACGCTACCGGCGCGGCCTCTACATTCAGTTCCTGCGGACGACGCCGTATCCGCTGCTGTCCAACTTCGATGTGCCCAAGTCGACCGTGGCGGCTTGCCGGCGGGACCGGTCGAACACGCCGCTGCAGGCGTTGAATCTGTTGAACGATCCGGTCTTTCTGGAAGCGGCGCAGGCGCTTGCCGTGAAGGTGCTGATGGGTGCGCCCGCCAGCTTTGAAGGCCGCGTGGAAGCGGCTTATCAAACCGCGCTGAGCCGCAAGCCCACGGCGGCGGAGCAGACGCGGCTGCGGACCTACTTTGGAGAGCAGCAGCGGTTGCTGGCCGATGATACGAAGGCGATCGACCAACTGGTGCCAGTGACATTGCATACGGCAACGCGCCTGGAGACGGCCGTGTGGACGGCACTGGCCAGCGTGGTCTTGAATCTGGATGAGTTTATTACCCGGGAATAGTGCAGCCATGAACGAACGCCAATTGTTTGAAACTCATCTGCGGCGGGACTTCCTGCGCCGGTCGCTGGCCGGGATGGGGACGCTCGCGCTGTCGGATTTGATGCAGGGCGCGACCACGCCCACCACGGATCCGCTGGCCCCGCGCGCGCCGCACTACGCACCGAAGGCGAAGAACGTGATCTTCCTGTTCCAGGAAGGCGCGCCGTCGCAGATGGACTTGTTTGACCCCAAGCCCGGTCTTGAAAAGTGGCATGGCCAGTCGCTGCCGCCCGAAATGACCAAGGACATGAAGCTGGCCTTCATCAAGCCGACGGCCAAGGTGCTGGCTTCGCCGCGCAAGTTTGCGCGGTACGGGCAGTGCGGCATGGAACTGTCGGACCTGCTGCCCTATACGTCGAAGCACGCGGATGACATTTGCCTGATCCGGTCGATGCGCTCCGATGCGTTTAACCATCACCCGGGGCAGTTGCTGCTGTTCTCGGGCCACATGACGGGTGGGCGGCCGTCGATGGGGGCTTGGGCGACTTACGGGTTGGGCTCAGAGTCGAAGAATCTGCCGGCATTTGTTGCGCTGCAATCGGGGCCGGGGACGAGTGCAGGGTCGGACTTGTGGACCAATGGCTTTCTGCCGTCGATGTACCAGGGCACGGTGCTGCGTTCCTCGGGTGATCCGATTCTCTACTTGTCGAATCCGGCGGGCTTGTCGGCGGCGTCGCAACGGGCGCGCCTGGATGCCTTGCGTGACCTGAATACGCAGCATCTGGAGCAGACAGGCGATGCCGAGATTGCTTCCCGCATTCACTCCTATGAGCTGGCCTACCGCATGCAATCGGCGGGGCCGGAGTTGACGGACTTGACGAAGGAGTCGCCGGAGACGCTGGCGAGCTACGGCATCGACGACAAGGATTCGAAGCAATACGGCACCAATCTGCTGCTGGCGCGGCGATTGGTGGAGCGGGGCGTGCGGTTTGTCCTCGTGATGCACTCCGGGTGGGATCACCATTCGGCCATCAACTCTGGCTTGCCGAAGACCTGCAAGCAGACCGACAAGCCGACGGCGGCACTGCTGGCTGACTTGAAGCAGCGCGGTTTGTTGAAGGACACGCTGGTGGTGTGGGGCGGCGAGTTTGGGCGCACTGCCATGTCGGAAATCCGGCGGCCGGACGAGGCCGACAATGCGGGGCGCGACCACCATCCCAACGGCTACTCGATCTGGCTGGCCGGGGGCGGCGTAAAAGCGGGGCAGGTGATTGGCAAGACGGATGAGCTTGCCCTGAACATCACCGAAGATCCGATTGACGTGCATGACTTGCAAGCTACGATTTTGCATTTGCTGGGTCTGGACCACTTGAAGCTCACCTACCGCCACATGGGCCGCGACTTCCGTTTGACGGATGTACACGGCAATGTCGTCAAGAAGATCTGCGCCTAACTTTATCGATCCTGATGCTGCATGAGGGCACCCGGATAGCGCTTGTCTGCTTGTTGCTGTACACTTTGTGCAGCCAACGGCCGGACCGGCCTAGACCGGTAAACTTTTATGCTCATTTTGTGGTTCGTGGTTGATACGTTCGCGGTGTGGCGTGTCACGCATCTGATATACGCCGAGGACGGTCCATGGAACCTATTTGTCCGATTACGCAGCTTTCGAGTTTCACACCGCTTGTTCGGCTGCTTTTACTGCCTCAGCCTGTGGATGGCGATTCCGTTTGCGCTGATTCAGGCGCAGAACTGGCCGGAGGGTCTCCGCCTCTGGCTGGGACTTTCCGGTGGCGCTATCCTGCTCCATCGCGCCACGGAGAGCCGGCACGCTCCGCTTCCCCATTGGACCGAAGAACCCAACGCGGTTTCACCAGACAACGCACAGGAGTAACCCCTCATGAGTTGCTGTAATCAACGCTCCGCGGGATCGCACGCCTACCAAGCGCATCCCGCCACATCTTCCAACGTACCGGCCACAGGGTTGCCCCAGGACCCTGTGTTCGAGTACATCGGTGGTAGTTCCCTTTCCGTGACGGGACCAATCACCGGCCGGCCGTATCGATTCGCGGCCAGTGGTGCCCGTCAGACCATTTCGCGCCACGATGCTGCCTCAATGCTCTACATACCTAACCTCAGGCAAGTCGCCTTGCGCCGAGGCTAAACCTAAAACTAACCCCAAAACTTTCTAAGGAGGAAGTGTCATGGCAACTTTGATTGTCGCCCTGGACGCGCGTCAGATCGCGGTCACGGAACGCAAACAGCAGAAGATTAAGGTGGCTTTGCAAGGGCCCGACGGCAAGGTCCTATCAAAGGTCGTTCCGGTCACCGAGGAAAAAGTCCAGGTGAGCTTCGATGTCGATCAGAAGGTTCCGTTCACGGTCGCCATCGGCCCCGCGGACTCAACCGACGACGAGATATTCAAGCTTCAGACGCTGACCGCGAACATCGCCCCGGCACTTTGGCGCGACCAGAAGTTGGCCGTGCCGATCATCATTGATCCCTTCTATTGGAAGTTCTGGCTCACCTGGTGCCGGCAGATCACTATCTCGGGCCGCGTGATTTGTGCGGATGGCCGGCCGGTGCCGGGTGCTCAAGTGAGCGCCTTTGACGTGGACTTCTTCTGGTGGTGGTCGTCCCAGCAAAAGGTGGGCTTGACGGCCGTCACCGACGCCAACGGCATCTTCAAGATCTCGTTCCGCTGGTGCTGCGGGTGGCTGCCCATCTGGTGGTGGAGGCTCCGCCATTGGGCGCTGGAGCCATTGCTGGCCAGCCACATTCTGCCCATCCTCCGGTTAGACGAGAAGCTCCCCAAACCTCCGCGGCCCGATCCGGTACCGGATTTTCGCGTGTTCCAGCCGTTGTTAGAAGCAACGACCCGCCTGCCCAGCGCCAAAGCTGCCTTCGATCCGACGGCCATTCCGGCCATTCGAGGCACCCTACTCAAGCGCCTCCCGATCGTTCCCGAACTGCAGCGCCTCCGCATCTGGCCGTGGCATCCGTGGACCCCGTGGCTTGATTGCAGCCCGGACATTATCTTCCGGGTCACCCAGAACTGCGGCGACGGCGAGAAGGTGATTGTCAAAGAGACGATCTTCGACACGCGGTGGGACATCCCGAACAACCTCACCGTTTCGCTGCTGGCCAACCAGGAGGCCTGCTGCGGCCCCACGCCTCCTCCCCATGGCGACTGCGTGGTGCTCACCAAGGCTTGCGAGACGCTGATCACTGATATCGAGCAGAGCCCGGCCAATCCGTTGGTCGGCCTGGTGAATGCCAACGACCCGATCAACGATTCCGACATCCCGTTTGCCGGGGTCGTGACCCTGCGCGGGCAGTTCGGCACGCTCAGCAATGTGGACTACTACGAAGTCGAGTTCACGGCCACGCCCGCAAATCCGGCTTCATGGGCACCCATTCCTCCAGCGGCCGCGGGCGGTTTCTCCCGGGTGTATCTGGACATCGCGCCGGGGCCAGTCGTGACGGCACAACCGTTCAGCATCAACTTCGCTGTCATCGACGGCAAGAATGTGGCCGAATCACTGCATCACTTCGAGGTGGCTCATCCGGCACCCGCAGGCGTACTGCGTGTTCCGGTGGGCGGACAGGACGTCCTGGTGAATCTGGCGACCGCGGATAACTTCGGCGATGGCGTCTACTACTTCCGCGTCAAGGGCTACACGCTGTCCGGTGCGCGCCTGATCAATCCGCGCGTGTTGCCGCTGTGTAACACCAAGACTGATAACTCCATCGCGCTGCGCCTGGACAACCGGTTTGTGGACAACACATCGCCGTTCACGCCACCGTTCACTTCGCCCACGCAGCCGTGTGGCGCGGGAACAGTGCACACCTGCACCACCGAACCGGACACGCGCATCATTTCGGTCCGCTACAACGGCGTGGAGGTTCCGCCTTGCGGCGTGGTCGATACCAGCAAGGGTGGCCCGCTCGAGATCGATTTCTTCGTCTACGATCCCGATGGCTTCCTCTCGTCCTATTCACTGGTAGCCAACTACGGCAATAACTTCCAGATCAACTTACTGGGGTTGCCGGGGGTTACGCTGGCTCCCGTGAACCTGATCGGACCGCCACCCGCCGCAGATTCGGTGGGCCCCACCTATATTCAGGCGCTGGCACAGAGCTCCAGCCGTCCCTCCTGGACTGGCGGAGAGATTCGCCTGACAATTCCGAATGTCGCCACGGCATTCCCCACGACGTGTGCTTACCTGCTTCAACTGGACGGGTTTAAGCGCAACATTGCGGATTGCGGCTA
This sequence comes from Bryobacteraceae bacterium, assembly GCA_044359315.1. Lineage (GTDB taxonomy): Bacteria > Acidobacteriota > Terriglobia > Bryobacterales > Bryobacteraceae > JAPKYZ01. Next base: position 6,556 of record JBIKMK010000052.1, read on the forward strand.
CAACAAGCCGTATCGCAACCGCAGCCACTACAGCCTGACGGTCATTGTCTAGGCTTAGGCCACTGACGCCCGGCTCCTCCTCTATCGGGGGGGCCGGGCGTTTTTATTGGGAGCCGCTGGCAAGGTGCCTCTGGCTGAACAACAGCGCACGATATCATAGCGGCCATGGTGCGAACGTGCGCGTCATTACTATGCGTGATCGGCATGCTCTCCGGTTGGCCGCAGGACCTGCGGGCGGCCGAGACCCCAGCTGGCGGTGCCGAGTTCTTTGAACGCTCGGTCCGCCCCGTGCTGGTCAAAAACTGCCTCGCCTGTCATGGGCCTTCCCAACAGGCTTCATCACTGCGCGTCGATTCCCGGGAGAGTTTGCTGAAGGGCGGCAACCGCGGAGCGGCAGTGATTCCGGGTGATGCGGCGCTGAGTCCACTGCTGCGGGCGGTTCGGCATGACGGCTTGAAAATGCCGGTGGGCGGCAAGCTGAAGCCCGAAGAAATTGCGGCGCTGGAGAAGTGGGTGTCGGCGGGGGCGGTGTGGCCCGCGGGTGCGGTGACGGCGAAAGGGCCGGGCTCACCGGGCTACTACGAGGGGATCAAGAAGGAACACTGGGCGTTCCAGCCGGTGCGGCGCAGTGAGATCCCAGCGGGTGACGCGGCTTGGTCCACGCATCCGGTGGACCGGTACCTGGCGCAGGCGCTCCAGAAGGCGCAGCTGAAGCCCGCTCCGGTGGCCGATCGGGCCACGCTGTTGCGGCGGCTGAGCCTGGTGCTGACCGGGCTGCCACCGACACCGCTGGAAGTCGATCTGTTTGTGCGCGACTCGGCGCCGGGGGCTTATGAGCGGCAGGTGGACCGGCTGCTGAAATCGCCCCATTTGGGTGAGAAGTGGGCGCGTCACTGGATGGATGTGATGCGCTTTGCCGAGACGTTTGGCAACGACTGGAACTACGAGATCAATGGCGCGTGGCACTACCGCGACTATCTGATCCGCGCCTTTAACGACGATGTGCCGTATGACCAACTGGTGCGCGAGCATCTGGCCGGGGATCTGCTGGAGAAGCCGCGAATCAACCAGAAGAGCGGCATCAATGAGTCGCTGATTGGCACCACTTCTTACCGGTTGGGCGAACTGGGTCACGATGACTGCATCCGCTTCCGGCAGATCCGGACCGATGTGGTGGACAACCAGATCGATACGGTGGGCAAGGCGTTTTTGGGGCTCACCATTGCCTGCGCGCGGTGCCACGACCACAAGCTGGACCCAATTCCGACGGCCGATTACTACGCGCTCTATGGGGTACTGTCGAGCTCGCGGATGGTGATGCGGACGGCGGATGTGCCGGGAGGGCGGGATCGGATCAAGCAGCAGCTGGCCGCTCTGAAGGGGCCGATCCGGCGCGAGATCGCCAAGGCGTGGCGGATGGAGTTGGAGACGCTGCCGCGTTACCTGATGGCGGCGTGGCGGGCCTGGTCCGGCCAGGCTCCAGTGGCGGCGGATGTGGTCGATTTGCCGGTGGAGCGGGTGCAGGCGTGGGTCGCGCAGCTGGAGAAACCGAAGGCGGGCATGGAAGAGCCGCTGTCGGTGATGGCGCGGGTGGCGAAGGGTGATCTGGCGGCGGAATGGACCGCTGCGGCGAAGGCGTACACGCAAGAGGGCGCGGCGCGCGTGACCTACAACCGGGAGAACTTTCAGCCGTTTGGTGATCTGGCGAAGGATGGCTTTGGCGGCTGGCAGGCCGATGGTACGGGGCTGACCGGAGCATTGGCGGGGGCATCGCGGGCGGGTGAGTTTGCGGTGGCCAATCGCGGCTCGGCTGCCATCTCCGGCATCTTTCCCGCGGGCATCTATACGCATGCCTTGTCGGAGCGGTTGAATGGCGGGTTGCGTTCGCCGCTGGTGCCGAAGGACAAGAAGTTCTTGAGCCTGGAGGTGATGGGCGGGGAGTTGGGGGCGCGGCGGACGATTCTCGACAACTGCATGTTGAGCGAGGATTACCAACTCATCGAGAATGCGCGTCCGGCCTGGGTGAAGGTGCCCAACCGCGATGACCAGAAATCGCTGCCCTTCTACGTTGAGCTGGTGACGAAGCAGGACAACCCGCGCATTCCGGACCGGCCGGGGCGATTGAAGACGACGCCCGAACAGGTGGCGTCGCCCTACTCGTACTTTGGGGTGGCGCGCGCGGTGCTGCACGATGTCGATGCCAGCCCAAAGCCCGAGTTGTCGCACGTGGAGCGGCTGTTTGCGGGGCCGGCTCCGAAGAGGCTGGAAGATGTGGCGGCGCGTTACGCACAAGTGACCCGGCAGGCGCTGGCGGCTTGGGAGGCAGGCACGGCGACCGATGATGATGCGCGGTGGCTGGGTTGGTTGCTGGAGGCCAAGCTGCTATCGAACAGCACCGACATGACGCCGGAGCTTTCTGCGCTGGTGAGTGAGTACCGCGCGATTGATGCGCGGATCACGGCTCCGACGGCGGTGCAGGCGTTGGCGGATATGGAGCCCGGCTATAACGTCTCCGTGATGGTGGGGGGCGATGCGGAGCGGCCCGGGAAAGAGGCGGCGCGCGGGTTCTTGTCGCTGCTTGCGAAGCCTGGCGCGGTGTTCAACCCGATGGGCAGCGGGCGGCGGGAGATCGCAGAGTTGATTGCTGACCCGGCGAATCCGCTGACGGCGCGGGTGATGGCGAACCGGATCTGGCAGCAGGTGTTTGGGCGCGGCATTGTGGCGACGGCGGACAACTTTGGCACCTACGGGGAGAAGCCGACGCATCCGGAGTTGCTCGACTATCTGGCGTCGCAGTTCGCGGAGGGTGGCTGGTCCATGAAGAAGCAGATCCGGCTGCTGGTGACGTCACAGGCCTTTCAGCAAGCCGGGACGGCCAGTGCGGAGGCGTTGCGCACCGATCCGCGGAATACGTTGTTGTCGCACTTTCCCGTTCGGCGGATGGAGGCAGAGTCGATCCGGGATTCGATTTTGGCCATCTCGGGACGCCTGGATCGCACGATGTACGGGCCTAGCATTCAGCCGCATCGCGAGGAGCCGAAGGACTACCGGAAGCTCTACCAGGGGCCGCTGGATGGCGATGGGCGGCGGAGTCTCTATGTGAAGGTGACGCGGCATGAGGGGTCGCGATTTTTGGAGACGTTCGATTTTCCGAATCCGAACGTGGCGCGCGGGACTCGCGACACCACCAATGTGCCTCCACAGGCGCTGGCGCTGATGAATGATCCGTTTGTCGTGGCGCAGGCGGGCGTCTGGGCGGAACTGCTGATTGCCCAGCAAGCACCGACGGTGGAGGCTCGTATTGTGTCGATGTTCCGGACAGCCCTGGGGCGCGCGCCGGAGGCCGCCGAAACGGAGCGGTTTGTGGGGTTGACCAAGGAACTGGCCAGCTTGCAAAAGGTGCCGGCGGACAAGCTGATGGGGAGCCGTGAGTTGTGGAAGGATGTCGCGCATGCGGTGTTCAATTTGAAAGAGTTCGTGTATGTGCGTTAGGGGCGCGACGGAGCGCCGGATCGGCCAGCCCCATGCGTCAGCTTGGGGCTTTTGCTGGTTTTGGAGGAAGCCCCAAGCTGACGCATGGGGCTAGGCGGGTTTGGGACAGAGAGCTCCAAGCTCACGCATGGGGCTAGGTGAGGAGGCACGATGAGTCATCGGAAAGATTGCCAGGGATCACAACAAGCGCCGCTGAAGCGCCGGGATGTGTTGCGTCAGGCCTCGACCGGATTTGGTTTGACTGCGCTCGCCTCTTTGATGGCGGACAAGGCCTATGCGGGCTTGGCGGGTGGGGGCACGCACTTTGCACCGAAGGCCAAGAACGTCATCTTCTGCTTTATGCCGGGCGGGATGTCGCATGTGGATACGTTTGACCCGAAGCCCAAGCTGGCGGAGTTGAACGGCAAGAAGTTCGACGGTTTCTATCAGGTGGGGGCTAAGGCGGAGACGAACCGGCAGTGGCTCGCGAGCCCGTGGCAGTTTAAGCGGCATGGCCAATCGGGTGTGTGGGTGAGTGAGCTGTTTCCGCATATCGCCAAGTGCGTGGATGAAATGGCGATTGTCCGGTCCATGGTGTCGGGCTTTCCGCTGCACCCGCGCGGCAATCTGTTGATGCACACGGGTCGCAACACGGGCGGGTTTCCCAGCCTGGGTTCCTGGGTGAACTATGCGTTGGGCAGCGAGAACAAGAATCTGCCCGGCTATGTGTTGCTACATGCCGGTGCGGTGCCGCCGGGCGGACTCGAGAATTTCTCGAACGGCTTTCTGCCCGCCACGCATCAAGCGACCGCAATGCATGCCGAAGGTAAGCCGGTGATCAACATTGACGCCGCCGACAAGGACCCCAAGATCCAGCGCGCCAAGCTCGACACGCTGCTGCAGCAGGATCGGCAGTTTCTGGCCGCGATCGGGCAGGACGACGGGATTGACGCGGCCATCAAGAACTACGAGATGGCCTACACGATGCAATCGGTGGTGCCGGATGTGTTGAATCTGGACAAGGAGTCCGAGGCGACCAAGAAGCTGTATGGCGTGGACGGCCCGGAGCGGCACCAGCGGAACTATTCGCGGCAGTGCCTGCGGGCGCGGCGGCTGGTGGAGGCGGGCGTACGGTTTGTCGAGATCACCTGTCCGGAAGTGTTTGGCGGCGACAACGGGACCTGGGATCAGCATTCGGACTTGAAGAAGGGTCACGAAGGGAATGCGCTGATCACAGACCAAGGCGTGGCGGCGCTGATCCAGGATTTGAAGTCGCGCGGAATGCTGGGGGAGACGCTGGTGGTGTGGGCGACGGAGTTTGGCCGCACGCCGCACGGGCCGAAGCCGGACGCGCGGGATCATCACGAGACGGCGTTTACGGTGTGGATGGCGGGCGGCGGGATGAAGGGCGGCACGGTGTATGGCGCGACCGATGAGGTGGGCATGCGGGCGGTGGAGAACGTGACGGAAGTGCACGATCTGCACGCGACGATCCTGCACGCCTTGGGCCTGGACCACAAGAAGCTGACCTACCGGTTCGGCGGACGCGATGTCAGCTTGACGGACGTGCACGGGCACGTGGTGCGGGATCTACTCGCCTAGAGGCCGGATGGCCGGGAAGGGCTGACCGCTCCTGCTGATAATGGCTTTGCTATCGGCTGGGCTTGGTTGTTGCGGGCTTCGAAGTGAAGGTATTGACGTAGCGCTGCCTTCGAATCATAATTAGATATCCTTGCGATTCAGAGGCTGGGATACGCTTTCGGATTGGAAACGTGTTTTCCAGATCGGGCGAGATTGTGAATGAAGGTAGCC
>JBIKMK010000593.1:0-3366 GCA_044359315.1 Bryobacteraceae bacterium
CCGAACGCAATGTAGAGCTGTCCCGTGCTGAAAAAGAACGAGATGCCCTGCAAGACGAACTCGACCGGCAGCGCCGTCAGGCCAAGCGCGAGATCGATGATGCCTGGATACAACACCAGGAAAGTTGTACCAAGGAAGATCACCGTATCGAAGAGGCCAGCAAGAACCTCGCGCGGATGCAGCAAGAAGTGACTGAGCGCCTCAACGAGGTTCTGCAGCGATTCGCAGTCGGTAAGGACGATCTGATTACTCATTTCCTCGCGCTATCGCCACTGCTGACGCTTAGCCACGAGCAAGGTCTAAGGACTCAGACACGGGGCGTTGAATCAGCCGGCGGCGCCACAACGCCAGACTCAATCCTCGAAATGCCCGCGTTTGTTCGAAACGCTCAAGGCACCCCACAACAGAATCGCCTCACTGAGCCTGACTTTTTCGATCGGTTCTGCAACCATGCCCGGAATTGTCGAATGAACTATCGGAGGATGGATTTAGTATCGTTCCATTTGAGCGCCAAGACCTCTGGCTTGAGCATCCTTGGCGGATTGTCTGGCACAGGTAAATCCTCCTTGCCTTTGCTATATGCGGAGGCACTTGGAGGAGATGATCACGCTGAGCGCTATCTTTCGATCGGCGTCAGTCCCGCATGGCTGGATATGCGGGATTTGCTTGGTCATGTGAATGCCCTGGAACGCACGTTTGAGCCTGCCGAATCTGGCTTGTACAAGCACCTGATTTATGCTCAAACGGAATACATGAATCACTCGCAGGATTCGGGGATCTATATGATTTGCCTCGACGAAATGAACCTGGCACATGTCGAGCACTATTTCAGCGGGTTTTTGACGGCGTTGGAGATGCCGCAGGATAGAAAGCTTGTGCCGTGCTTCGACGACGCGAGCGTTAGCCCCGCAAGCAAGTTCGCACGCTGGCCATTGCTGAAATTGCCTCCCTCAATCCGCTTTGTCGGCACGGTAAATCTTGACGAAACTACAAAGCAGATCAGTCTTCGTGTCAAGGATCGGGCCAACTTCATTCGGCTGCGCCCCACTGACGCCGTGCAAGGTTCAGCGTCGGCTTCCGACCAGCGGCCACGAGTTATCGGGCCCCGTGTGTGCCTCCGCGATTACCGCGATTGGGAGGGAGCTTACAGTCTTGATGTTGAGATGGCCGAATTGATAGATGCCCTGGATCGGCACCTGCGTGATCTTGGGTGTCCGATTAGCCCAAGACGACGGGAGGCCATGCGTCGTTTCATCGCGGCGGCTAACCCTGAATTGTGTTCAGTGGCGGAGGCGGTCGATTTGCAGATTGCGCAACGTCTCCTACCTCAGGTTCGAGGGCTCTTCCGTTCTGAAGCAAACAAGAGTCTCGAGGCAATCGCGGCGCTGTTGTCGAAGCAGCGCCATTCATTCCAGGAGTCGATGCAAGCGGTCGATGACCTTAGGCGCGAGGAATTTGGTGGGACGCTCTTCTCGCAAGTGGCGACAGCATGAACAAGAGCCAGGCTTCGTTCCATCTCACAGTGGACGGAGAGTCGGTCCTTTCCACCCCTCTCGGCAGCAGTTTTGCCGGAGATCACGGTTTTCCAATCGGGGAGTTGAAGTTCTGCGGCTTCGGAGTCCTTGGCCGAGAATCTGGCGCAGAGTATAGAGTACGAATAGGCGACGTTCTGGTAGAGGGAACCCCAAAGGCATATCTAAAGGATCTGTACTGGGAGGACGGAGCTCATTTCGAAAGTGCGGCTGGGCAAGTTCTGGTTTCGCTGGAAAGTCGCGTTGCCCCCGCTGACACCTGGGCCCTCCGAGCTTCCCTCGAGGTGATCGTAGCCCCCGACAAGCTCGGCTACTCAAGGTATGTAGCAATGACCGAGGACCTTCGGATCATCTCTGAGGGTCTTGTATTTGATCTCATCTCCAAGAGTTTCAGAGCGCTTCATTTAGGGGATGTCGGCGGTTGGGGAATTACGTCGCGCGCAGCACACTTGGAGCTTCGTGTACTCGAAAAGCTTTGGGCGGAATTGTCTCTTTGCCTCCGTGATATCGAGATGGAGCCAGTAACGCACCTTCGGTTAATTAGGGAACGCTGCCGATATCGCGGGACAGAGCGATTGAACCAATCCGGAATTCGCGAGTTGGCGATGGCGGGAATTCATCCCAAATGGAATCGTGTATCACGCCCTCTTTCCGTAATCAGAGAAAGGCTTGAGGAAACGACAGCCACACCAGAACATCGCATCGTCGCGGGCTTTCTGCGCTTTCTGCGAGCGAGGATCGAGGACTGCCGCAACCGTGCGGAGAAGAGCATCGAAGCGATCGAAGCATATCGGCCTGTGCGGGACATCCAGTTATCGGCGGGGAGGACACTTTATGAGAGCCATGACGTTCCCCGGATTCATGTTCTTGAACGGGCATGTGGGCGGGCAAGGCATCTGGAATCACGAATAGCCGAAGCTCAGCGCCTTCCGTTCCTGCCCGCTGCCGAGCCATCACTTGAAGTTTCCTTAACTCCAGTCTTCGATCACGTGCGCCCCTACTACCGTTTACGCAACATCATGCTGAGCTACCTTCGTTCATCATTGGTTGTGTTGGACGCGGGACTGGAAGAGAGAGTCAAGTCCACTCACCGTATGTACGAACAGTGGGTCTTTCTTCAGATCGCGGCTTCACTCCGTGCCGGCGGCCTCAGATGCGAATCGTATGCGGGTCTGCTGCGACAAACAGGCGTGTACCGGTTCACCTTCGATCTCGAACGGAACACGACAATAGTGTATAAAGCCGCAGACGGCCGTATTGTCCGGTTGCGTTATGAGCCCTTTGTTTTTCCTGAACAAGACGCCATCGCGCGTGGCGAGACGCTCTATCGCGGCACCAGGGGCGATACGCCTTGGTGTCCCGATCTGTTGATCGAGTTCTGCCCACGCCAGAAGAATCCCACCGATCCACTTCGGCCCGAATATGTCGTTGTGCTCGACGCAAAATATTCAAAGTCGATCGCAGACCGGCACTGGCTGGCAGTGGATAAGTACCGACAGATTCGTGCCACACATGATCGCTCCGCTGTAGTCAAGCAGCTTTGGATTGCGTTCCCATCCGAAGATGACCCGGTCTGCCGGGATCCTGCCGTAGAGTGGCTAAGTACCGGCCCAAACCGTCCGATGACAGAACTAGTAGAGGGTGTCATCGGCATGCAGCCGCCCAGCGTAGCGCCGACTAGCCCCAGCGACGAAGGCGAGATCCTCGGGCACGTCCAGTCCGCAGCATTTGTGAGCGGCTTGCTAACCTACCTGGGCATCGGCAAGGATCAGATTGAATCGGCGGTTGCTTAGACTAGAGAAAAGGCCGTGAACCTCGTCCGCGCCGCCTAGTT
>JBIKMK010000592.1:0-3366 GCA_044359315.1 Bryobacteraceae bacterium
TGCCCGCCGGCCAACCATGAAGCTTCTGCTCTGCACGAAGAACGATCTGTTCGGCGCCGTGATTCTGAACTACCTGCTGCCCGAACTCCGGGACCACGAAATCAGGGTCCTGCTCTCGGACAAAGCACGCAGCGGCGAAGACACCATCCCCGAACTGCGCGCCGAGAAGTTTCTCGAACGGGAATATCCGCTCGACCATTTCTTTCCATCCCTGGACGGCGAAGGGACCACTGGGCAATGGCTCACCTTCGACGCCCTCGCCGCAACCTTCGGCATCGCGATTGCGCGAGAGCATGACATCAACGGCCGCGAGAGCGCGCTGCGGCTTGCCACCTGGGCCCCGGACCTGATCCTCAGTGCGCGCTTCAGCTTAATCTTCAAGCCGCACATTCTTGCTCTGGCACGGCTCGGCGCCTACAACGTCCATCCGGGCGTCCTACCCGGCTACGCGGGAGTGATGGCGCCGTTGCGGGCGGTGTGGAATGGGGAGCCGCGTTTGGGCTGCACGGTACACCTCATCGATCAAGGAATCGATACGGGCCCGGTCTATTCGATCTCCCATCTTGCGGCCACACCGGGCCGAGCGGTTCAATCCTACATCCCTGACCTGTACCGGCTGGGTATCGACAGTCTTCTCGAGTTGGTCAAGTCCATTGAGGGCGGGGGCCGTCCCGCCGTGGTCCCGCAAGACACCGCTGCCTTCCGCTACTTCCGCCCGCCCACCGCCGAGGAGTACCTTGCGAGCCGAGCGAAGAACATCCCCTTGTACGACCTCGAGGATTACTCAAAAGTGCTGCGGAAATTTCTCCCCGCCGATGCTGCCAGTGAAACCAGACATCGAACCGACCGAAGCAATTTGGAATCGCTGCTCAGCCAGCGCCTGAAGCAAGGCGCTGAATCGCGCTGAGTTGGCCTGCGCCGTTGCTGATCCCGATACGGTGGTGCTCAGATGCTGCTGCCGTTTGCGGTGGTGGGCTACGAGATGGCCGTGCCCGGAGGGCCGATATCAACCGGCTGATCTACTGAGACGTCAGCGACGCCGGCGATCCGGCGAAACTCGTCCGCTTTCGACGCCGGGCCTGACCCCGTGATCGACCCGACAAATTCCAACACCTGCTGGACCTCGAATCCGGCCGCACGCAGATCCTGCGCTACGCGTTCAATGGGGCGAGTGCCTGTCGTTGTGATGACGAGAGACTGTATGAACTGATCGGGCACCGGTGACCTCACTCTCTTCTACAACTCTCGCACCGAGGGGTGCGGTTGGCAATGCTAATGGATTGGGCCTCAAGCGCGAGCGCGGCGCGTCTGCACCGGCGCCACAGTCGAAGCGGTAACAGTGACACCGGTCCGACGCATGGGCACCGCTACGGTGCCTGCACCAAACCCGCGCCCACGTCGCTGGCGGGGAAGGGAAGTGCTCGGACGCTGGCCAGCAGCCGGGCTCGCAGGGCTGCTCCACGCAAGGCCGGGCTACTTTGCGCCCATAGGGCGGCGCATCCGGCTACGTGGGGCGTCGCCATGCTGGTGCCACTGAGGGTGCTGTGCTTTACCGGTCGCTTGTAGGACGACAACACTCCCGATCCAGGTCCGGCGAGATCAACTTTCTGCCCGTCCGAGAAGACTGACACCTGCATGGTGCTGGTGACGGACCCGACCGAGACCACCGTGGGCGAGTTGGCCGGGGACCCGGCCGCATTGATCACCGAAGGCCGGTAGCTGGAATTGCCCGCCGCAGCGATGATCAGGCAGCCATTGGCCATGGCCGCCGCGCCCGCATTGGTGTAGGACGGCTGCACCGGCGACCCGGCGGCTCCCAGTGACATCGAGATGACGGCGCAACGGTTGGCGATCGCCCAGTTGATCCCGGCCAGGCTTTGCGCCTGCGTGCCGCCGCCCGAGTTGTTCAACACCTTGCCGACGTGCAGCAAGGACCGTGGGGCGATGCCGTAGCGGGGAATGGGTCCGGCAGGGGCCAGCGGACCACAGGCGGTGCCCGCCGTGTGCGTGCCATGGCCATGCAGATCCATCACCGGCTGGCCGACAAAGCTGGCCGACACAATGGGCCGGCCAGCGAAGTCCGGATGGCCCAGGTCGAACCCAGTGTCGAGGATCGCCACCTTGATGCCGCGGCCGTCGAAACGGCTAGCCGGGACTCGGGCCGCGCTGAGGCCCCAGGTGACGCCTGCCACCAGCGGCTGAGGGACCGGACTATCGGGGCGATCATTGTCAGGCGCGGACTCCTCCGTCTCCTCCAGCAGGTCGTCATAGACGAACTGCAGCGCCCGCATGGCACCGCGCAGGTAATCGCGAGGGTTGACGTGCGAGGAGAAGACAAAGTACTCGGGGTCAATCGATTCGACGGTTTCATCGTCGGCCGCCGCCGCCGTCATCAGGTTCCGCGTCGCCGCCGCCTCGCCGCTCATCACCGCGACGCCGATCTCCGGGAAGCTGAGCACGTCCACTGAGGCCGCCTCTTGCATATTCACCGCCTGTTCGGCGAAATCCCGGGCGTCGGCCATTTGGAAGCTGTGCCGCGCTTGCAGGTTCTTCACCCCCGTCTCCAGGCCGCCTTCCTTAAAGGTGATCAGATAGCGGCCGGTCTGGGATGTGTCGCCGCCACGCTCCAGGGCGGCCAACAACAGATCATCCATGGTGGCACTCAGTTGTAAATCAGCCAATGTGGTCTCCTCTCAAGCACCCGGCAACCGGTGGAGAGCGTTTGGCGCAGGCTCTCTACCCCCGGGTCTGACGCAGGGTAGTGCGATGCTCACGGTGTGCGTTTCAATTGCATGACGAAACGACGCCGCCAGGACGCTGGCTCGGCCCGCTGGCTCCGCCGGATGCGGCACCAAAAGAGCACAGAACAAGCACGGCAAAACGGCTGGGTGCGCTAAATCACAGACAGATGGGAGTGAAAAGATTTGATCGAGGAGTGAACCAGCGTGCGATTCTCGGCGAACCTTGGGGAGTGAAGACCAGAAACTGCGGGGGCAGGGAGGGGAGGAGGGAAGAACTAAAATGGTCGGGCCGGCGAGATTTGAACTCGCGACCTCTTGCACCCCAAGCAAGCGCGCTAGCCAGGCTGCGCTACGGCCCGATCAACCGTAAAACTCTATTGTACCGCACTGAAGCTGTGAGCCGGGTAGTTTTCTTGGCTACCCGGTAACAGCCAACTCACGGGGGGGAGTTAGGTGCGGTTCTTGGCGGCGGCCAGGCGAGCCTCGGCTCGCTTTTGGGCCTTTACCGCGCGCGCCTTGTCGACGTCACTGACATCGATGCGAAGGCGCTCCAGGGCGCGATCCAGTGCCTTTTGGGCGCGGATGACGTCGATTTCGGTGGGGTTCTCCACCGCATCGGCCAATA
>JBIKMK010000053.1:0-11820 GCA_044359315.1 Bryobacteraceae bacterium
GCGCGTCGTGGTCTGCTTCACCGTGGTGGAGGCTCCATTCATCTCCACCGGCCCGATCTGGAAGTAGCGGCCCACATACGGCACACGGGACAGCACCGGATGGCCCAGGGTCATTTCATTCACCAGGCCATAGCGCCATCGGTTGGGGTCGTCACCCTGTTTGCGGCGGCCTTCGGCCATGGCTTCGTCGAACGCCTTGACGATGACTTCATCCCAGTCCGGAAACCAGTCCTTGGGCTTGGCGGCCATTAGGTTCTCGACCACTGAGGGCGCCATCTGGTAGGCATAGTCGCCCCCTTTGCCGGGTGCCGCGCGCTCCGCGATGGTGCGGCGGATGTTCTGGTAAAGCAAGGTGACGGCATAGGCAGCGGCAGAATCGGCCATCATCAAGCCGTTCCAGTTTTTGAGCAGCTTGGCGGGTTCAGCCAACGCCGGGTTCTTAGCTCCGCGCCGTTCATAGGCGGCCACGGTCTCGCGCGCCAGCCGGTGGGAGAAGGCGGCGTAGATGTCGGTCTGGATGCTCAATATGTCTTCCGTGGTGAGGCCCTTCTTTGCTTCCAGGCGCGCGCGGATCTGGTTGGAGCGGTACTGCGGCGCGAAGTCGCCATTCAGGCGGAAGCCCGGTTCGGCGGGCCAGGGGTTCTGGTTGGCGGTGACGATCAGGCCGCTCGATGGGTTGTAGAAGTTGGGCAACTGGTCAAAGGGGAGGAACCCTTGCCAGTCAAACTTGGGGTCGCCACCATCCACTGGAACATCGCCGTCATGCGCCTGGCGGATCGGCAGCAGACCCGTGGCTTGATAGCCGATGTTGCCGTCCACGTCAGCATAGACAAAGTTCTGTCCGGGGCCAGGATAGCGCCGCAACGCGTCGCGGAACTCGGTCCAGTTGCGGGCCATGTTCAGCTGGACCATGGGGTAGGTGAAGGTGCCCAACTCCGCTGCCGCCCAGCGTAAGGCCAAGGGCCGGCCGCCTTCCTGGGTGACCACCGGGCCATGCCGGGTGACGCTGATGGGCAGTTGCTGCGGGGCCGCGCCTTTGATGCGGATCACTTCTATTTCCTGGCGGGCCGGCTCATTGGCCCGCTCAATGTAGAGATCCTGCACGTCGTAGCCCAGGTTCGTCACCCCCCAGGCGATCCGCTCATTGTGGCCGATGATCACGCCCGGCAGCCCGGGCAGGCTGACGCCCGCCGCATTCAAGCCGCCGCCCTTCAGGTGCACCTGATACCAGGTGGCCGGGAAGGTCCAGGCCAGGTGAGGGTCGTTGGCCAACAGCGGCTTGCCGGTGGCGGTCAGCTTGCCGGATACGGCCCAGGCATTGGAACCGGGCTGCACTTCGTGTCCGCTGCGGATGGGAAACAGCGCATTCACTTTGGCCGCGTCGCCCTTGGCCAGCAGCTGCATCTTCTGCACGTCGTCCTTCCAGGAATCGGTGAGGGTCCGGTACATCTGCAATGCCACCAGGATGGAATCCGAGATCGTCCACGGGCGCGGCTGATAGCCCATCAGGACAAACTCCACCGGCAGGGCCTTGCGTTGGGCGTCCATGCTGGCATTGACGCCCCGGACGAAGGCGCGGAACAAAGCCAGATCAGCGGGGGTCAGGCGCTGCGCGTGCGCTTCGGCCAGGTGTCGCATCCGCAGGCGGCGAGCGTCGGTGTCGATCTCCAGTGCGCCCACGCCGGCAATCTCAGACATGTCGCCCGCGGCCAAGCGGCGCAGGGCGTCCATCTGCCACAGACGGTCGTTGGCGGTCACGTAGCCTTGCGCAAACAACACGTCTTCCAGCGATTGCGCGGAGATGTGCGGGACGCCCTGGGCGTCGCGCTGGACCTGAGCGGCGACGCCGGCGCGCACGGTTCCGGAGGTGGAAGGCATGGGTCGCCACAGTAGCCACCAAGCGCCGCCCAGGGCTCCCAAGGCAAGGACGACCAGGGCAGCGTTAACATAACGAATGACACGGTTCACGCTCTCATCATGCCAGACGCTCACCTCGGTTATCGGCTACTGGCGCTTTTTGTCCTGACGCTACTGAACGCCTTCTTCTCCGCCGCGGAGGTGGCGCTGCTATCCGTGCGCCCTTCCCGCATGGAGGCGCTGGCCGCGGAAGGCAACATTGGCGCGCAGGCGGCCCTCAGCCTGATCCACAACATGGAGCGCATGATCGCGCTCAGCCAGGTGGGCATTACGCTGGCCAGCCTGGGTATGGGCTGGGCCGGTGAAGAGGCCATCACGCATGCCCTGGTGGGCGCGCTGCGGCCGCACGTACCGCCCGGTGCCATGTGGTTTGTGGAGGGGGCCAGCTTCGGGATTGCCTTCCTGCTGCTGACCCTGGTGATCGTCGTGCTGGGCGAAGTGGTGCCCAAGAATCTGGCGGTAGAAAAAGCCGAGCGCATGGCCATCCTGACCGCTCCGCCGCTGCTGATCTTTTACCGCGCACTGACGCCGTTTGTGCTGGCGGTGGAATGGTTCTCGGGTTTGTTCTCTGCCATCCTGGGCGTCAAGAGCACGGGTCATGGCGGCGGTGCGCATTCGGCCGAAGAGATCAAGCACATCGTCTCATCGAGCGGTGATGAAGGACACTTGCGCGAGTTTGAAGAAGAGTCCATCCATCGCCTGCTGGACCTGCATTCCCTGGTCGCGCGTGAAGTGATGGTGCCGCGCGGGCGCGTCGTGTCTCTGCCGCTCGATGCCACGCTTGACCAAGTGCTGCGCACCATGGCGGAGCACAACTATTCGCGCGTGCCGGTCTATCGCGATGTACCCGAGAATCTGGTGGGGGTCATCCATTACCGCGACCTGCTGCGCGTTTGGCGGGACCGCCGCTTTGCGCAGGAGCGGCGCCGTCAAGCCAAGTCGTTCCATTTGGAAGACTGGATCACCAAGCCGCTGATCGTGCCGGAAACCAAGCCGCTGAACGAACTGATCGACGAGTTCCGCGCGGCGCACAAGCATCTGGCCGTGGTGGTGGACGAGTTTGGCACCATCTCGGGTGTCGTCACCATGGAAGACGTGCTGGAGCAGGTGTTCGGCGAAATTGAAGACGAACACGACGACCGCCGCCGCCCGCACCTGCCCGAGGCAGAAGAGATCGAGGTGGAAGGCACCATCCCGATCCGCGATCTGGAAATGCAGTATGGGCTTGAGCTGCCTTCAGAGACTGGGTTCGAGACGCTGGCCGGCTTTCTGCTGTCGCGCCTAGGCTTCATTCCCAAGGGCGGAGAAGTAGTGGAAGAAGCCGGACGGCGCTATACCGTGCTGGCGATGGAACGGAACCGCATCGCCCGGGTGAGAATCGACAAGATGGAGCGGCCCGACCCCAGCGGCGAAGCAGGCTCAAGCCCCAACGAAGACGACGCTACGGTTTAGCGGGTGGCTTGCTCATCCAGTCAAACTGAGCTTTGGCGAAATCCTCCACCTCCGGCAGATCCGCTGCCAGCAGAAATCGCGCCTGGATCAGTTGGCGGGCGGCTTGGCGGATGCGGGCTAGATACTCGTCGCGGCTCGTGTAGCGCTCCGCAAATGAGAGCCGGGAGTCGCCGGTGCTGAGCCGCGCCTCGCGAGTTGCCGCAAACGGGAAGAAGGCTCCTGCTTCACCGGAGAACTGCTCCGGCGCACCGATTGCGGGCGGCCGATAGTTCCAGCCCGTGTAGGTGCCGATGGGTATTTGGACGCTGGGCATGCGAATGCCCGCAATTGCATTGCCGTCCTTGTCCACCGCAGGCACCAGTGCGGCGTAAGGTTTCCCCAACAGCGGCGGCTCATAATCGACGATGCCCTGCGCCCAACGCGGCCCAAAGTCCAGGCGATAGGTAATCAGCACGGGCGGCGGAAACTTCACGCCGGGAATCGTGGGCCAGCCCGCGTTGGCGCTGGGCGTCAATGTCTTGTTGGCGATCCGCGGCATCTGGCTGGGCGGCGGCGCTGTGCCGGTGTCCATCCAGCGGTCCATCGCATCCAGCAAGGCGCGCATGATCAGGTTGCGGTTTAGCGGATTCAACGGCGCGGCCAGATGGGCGGCCTGGCTGGGCGGAAACGGTCCGGCAAAGTGCGGACCCGCGGCTACGGTGTAGATGCGGACATTGGCCGGAGGCTCAATGTCGCGCTGGCCCGCCACGTCGGTGTGCACCAGCGATCCGGCGCGGTTGAAGTACTCCGAGTTGCTGAGCACGTGGAACATTTTCGGCTCCACGCCCCGCGCTTGCGCCCGGCCCAGCAGCGAACCCTTGGCGCCGGTCACTGGGTCGCTCTGGTCACCATCAGTGAACGGGAACATGTCCACCGGATAAAGAAAATTGAAGAACTGCTCCGCATCGCGCGACGCCTGCCCAAAGCGGTGATTGAACGAACCGCGCCCCGCGCCACCCACCTCGTCGATCACGCCATCAAAGACGCGGCGGCCCTGCTCATCTTCATTGAAGCCTTCGTAAAGCAGGTGCCGCAGGAAGCGCCCGCTTTGCGAGATCCCCCAGCCGATCGCGTCCTTGACGCCGGGCAGGGGATTGCCCACGGTTGCGTGCTTGAAAAAGCTGATCAAGTCGCGCGTGCCCGCGAGACCGGTGCCCAGGACGCGCGGATCTTTGGCGGTGTAGACCACATCATAGATCCGCCCCGGCTCAAACCCGCCCTCGAGCGCAACGGTGTTGTTGTCGACAAAGCGCCATTGCCCGCGCCCGAGCCGTTGCGGCTTGCCGTCGGTGCGGTCACGCACGGTCAGAAAAGCTTCCGGGTCCGCCATGTCGGCGATCGGGTAGGCCTGGTGCGCGCGGTCCGCCAGCGGTGCCGTGTTTGAGCGGGCATCGAGAATAAAGTTCCCCCGGATGCGGCCTTTGATCGGCTGGCCCGCTTCGGTGGCGATTGGCATCTGCATCCGCATCCGTCCCTCGGGCACATCCCACTGCCAGCCCATCCAGAGCAGCGCGTAGCCTTGCGCCATCAAGCGCCCATCGCCGAACTCCGCTTCCGTGGTGGGATCCGCACTGCGCACCGCTTTCTGGAACGTGGCCAGCAATGCCTTGCCGCCGCGATTGCCCACTTCATAGAGCAGACGGCCCTTGAACTGGGCCGGGTCCACGGGTTTCAGCAAGTAGAAGTCGGCGGTGAACTCCACCTCACCTGCCGCATTGCGCGGCGCCAACTTCAGATCAACGATGCCGGCATTGGCGGCTAGCGATGGGTTCAGCGCGAACTCCACCTGCCCCACCAGCTTCTCGTAGGCGCCCGCTGTGCCGAAGGCCTTGCCATTCAGCACCGGCTCCCGCCGGTCAATCCGCAACCGGACGACCCGCGCCTCCGCCACCGAGATCATCACACACGCCAGCAAGGCGAAGAGGCGGACCAAAGATCGCATGTTCGTTTGTAGCGCTTGGGGGAGGGGATTGCAAACGCGACGATAGGAGCATTGGATCACCACGCAAGCCCGCGCCGCCTCTCCCGCGGCCGAGCACAGAGCGGCCGCGCCAGTGATCAGGCGAAGTTGACGTTGTTGCGGAGGCCGGTCTCTCCGGCACGCTCGATCAATCGAAGCAGGGCCGCGCGTTCTTCACCGCGACTTCTCCGACGGATCACAACGATCACGCCATGATGCGGGCGAGTCGCCGCCAGATGGAGAAAATCGTCTCGATTGCAGGTGAGGAGAATGCAACCTGAATCATGGGCAAACTGGAGAACAGCCTCGTCGCACGAATCGTCCGGAAGGGCTTTGCGCAGCAACGTGACTTCGTGCCCGAGCTGCACCAACAAATAGCTCAAGTCATCCGGGACGTCATGATCGAGCAGGAACTTCACGACGAAGGCGCGGACATCTGCCTGGCAACCAGTAAGTCGATCTCACCGCGGTTGTCTTCGTAATAGGCGAGGCACTCGTAGATCTGCGATCTCGTCAGTTGAGGGAAACAGTTTGTCCGCAGGGTTTCGATCGTCTCGCCGTTCTGAAGCAGGCCGATCACATCATGAACGGCAATCCGCGTCTTCTCCACGATAGGGTTGCCGCTGCGCACGTCCGCCGAGCGGACTATATAACGCCACGTTTCGGAAACCGGACTCATGCTGGAATGGTACGGTCCTCCCCAAAACAATGTCAAATCGTCCCGAGCGTTTCTCCGCCTGGGGGGCGCGACAACTCACGATCAGCCGCGCACTGTTTGTCCCGCACCGAGTAGCGATTGGCCGGAGCCAGCAACCCGCGGCCGCTCTGGTCACTGTGTGTTGCCCGTGACGATGCGTTTAGACCGCTTCCACCAACTCGAAGTACGAGGGTTCAGGAATCGGATCGCCATCCTCGCGCATCGCTGAGAGGTGCATTTCCATTGCCTTCACCATGCGCTCCCGAGCTTCTTCGAGAGTGCGGCCAGTCGCTACGCAGCCCGGGAGGTCCGGCGCATAGGCACCGTAGCCGGTGGCGGACTTTTCGAAAAGGACTGGAAACTTAGCCATCGAATGTCTGCCGCCACCCGCTACGCCAAAATGCCATCCACCACCCGAGCCGGGAACTCGTCGGTGATGCGTTCGAAGCGGCCTTCGCGTTGGATCACCAGGTTGCGGTGGTTCATGCCCAGCAGGTGCAGGACGGTCGCGTGGAAGTCATGGACGCTCACCTTGTCCTCCGCCGCGCGGTAGCCGATTTCGTCGGTGCTGCCGTAGGTGGTGCCGCCCTTCACACCGCCGCCCGCCATCCAGATGCTGAAGCCGGAGGGGCCATGGTCACGGCCGGCGTTGGGGCCGGGGTCCTGCGCGATGGGCAGGCGGCCGAATTCGCCACCCCAGACGACCAGCGTGGAATCGAGCAAGCCGCGCTGCTTCAGGTCGCGGACCAGAGCGGCGGCGGGGCGGTCGGTCTTGCCGCAGGCGTATTCCAGGCCTTCGCGAATCTTGTTGTGGTTGTCCCAGATCTGGCCTTCGATGTAGATCTGCACCAGACGCACGCCACGTTCCACCAACCGGCGCGCCATCAGGCAGCGCTTGCCATAAGAGGCGGTGCGCTCATCGTTCAGGCCGTAGTCTTCGCGCGTGGCTTCGCTCTCTTTGCTCAAGTCCAGCGCGTCGGTGGCCTCCATCTGCATGCGGGCGGCGAGCTCATAGTTGGCGATGCGGGCTTGCAATTCGACGTTGCCGGGGTGCTGCTGGCTGTGGTTGGCGTCCAGGCGATGGAGGAGGCTGCGGCTCAGGTCGACAATTGCGCTGGGGTATTCCTGCTTTGCGGCCAAGTTCAAAATGGGCGAGCCTTCCGAACGCACGCGCGTGCCCTGATAGACCGCGGGCAGCCAGCCAGCCTGCCAGTTCTGGATGAAGTTGATCGGCGGGCCTTTCGGGTCATCCAGCACCACGTAGGCGGGCAGGTTCTGATTCTCTGAACCGAGGCCGTAGACGATCCAGGCACCGAGCGAAGGCCTGGTAGGCAGAATGCGGCCGCCGTGCATCAGGAACAGCGCCGCCTCATGAGCCAGATGCGTGGTGTACATGGAGCGCACCACGGCGATGTTGTCGGCCACCTTGCCCAGATGCGGCAGCAGTTCGGAGATCTCAATGCCTGATTGCCCATGCTTCGAAAACTTGTACGGCGACGGCATCAGGCCGCCGGTCTCGCGGACCGCGCGCACTTCCGCGGCCAGATCGCGCCCCGGAGCTTTGCCCGCATACTTTTCCAGCGCCACCTTGTAGTCGAACAGGTCAACCTGGCTGGGGCCGCCGTTCATGAACAGCTGGATGACGGCTTTGGCCTTGGGTGCGTGATGGGGCTTCTTGGGTGTCAGGTCATAGAGCGCCGGTGCAGCGGTCAATTGATCCGCGGAGAACAGGCCCGCCAGGGCCGTGCCCATCAGGCCATCCGAGATGCGGGAGAAGAAATCGCGGCGAGTGGTCATGGCGTCATGTGCTCCCGGTTAATCAATGTAGAGAAATTCCGCCGAGTTCATCAAGGTGTGGCAGAGGGTGGCCAGCGCCAGCCAGCGCGAGCGAGTGGCCACGGGTTCGGCGGGGCGGTCCGCTTCGAGCGACTTCTTCCACTGCTCACCCATCTGCTGCATGGTGGAGACTGAAGCGGCCAATTCATCCGGCGTGGGGCGGCGGGCGAGCGCGAGCAGATAGGCGCGCTCCACTTGGGCCTTCGGGTCATCGCCCACCGCATCGGCAATGCGTCCGGCCATGAAGCGGGCGTTCTCTCGCGCCAGATCGCTGTTCATCAAGTGCAGTGCTTGCGAGGAGACCACCGACTGGCCACGCTTGACGCAGTTGGGATTCATGAACGGCTGATCAAACGTGTCGAGCAGCGAGACGGGCTGCGTGCGCTTCTGCGAGACATAGATGCTACGGCGGCGGCTTTCGGTGATCACTTCGCCATCGGGCAACTGCTTGATCGCATCGGCGGGCCCGAACTGCGTCGTGTCCAGGCGTCCGGCGATTTGCAAGATGGTGTCGCGGATGGCTTCGGCATCGATGCGTTGCAGCGGGAAGCCGGTGCCGCCGGTGCGCTGGCGATAGTAGCCGGAGGTCATGATCAGCCGGTGCAGTGCCTTGATGTCCCAACCCGTGCGCACAAACTCCGTGGCCAGCCAATCGAGCAGCTCCTGATTCTCTGGCGCGGCACCCATGCGCCCGAAGTTGCCGGGTGTACTGACTAAGCCCACGCCGAAATGCTGTTGCCAGACGCGGTTCACCATGACGCGCGCCGTGAGCGGATGCTCCGGTTCGGTCAGCCATTGGGCCAGTGCCAGACGGCGGCCACTGGAATGAGCGAGCGCGACGGGCTGATAAGGTTTCAGGCTGGCGGAAAGCACGGAGGGCGGGCCGGGCGGCACCAGCGCTCCGGGGCTGGCCACATCGCCGCGCATCAGGATGCGAGTGTCGGGTGGTTCCGGACCCAGATCAAACAGTGCGCGGACCAGCGGCGGCCGCTTGCGTTTCGCCTTTTCCTGCGCGATCTGTTTGTCCAGCGCGGCCTTCTCCTTCTTGAAGGCCGGGTAGGCTTCTTCCAGCTCCCGCAGCTTGATGTCGGCGGCCGTAGCCGCCTTCTTGGCGGCGACGTACTGCTCGCGATAGGGCTTGGCCGCCGCTTCCAACTCGCGTTCGAGCGTCGCAATGCGTGCGTCCAGCGGCTGGTTGTGCGTCACCATGGCTGCGTACTCCGGTGTGGCCGTGGCTATGAAGTAGCGGGTGTTGTTCTCGTCGCAGTTCGCGCCGACGCCGCCGCAGGGGAACTCGCCGGGCAGCCAGGCATAGGGGTCGAAGGCCGGGGTCAGAATCGACACCAGACGGTAGTAGTCGCGCGTGGGCAGAGGGTCGTACTTGTGGTCGTGGCAGCGCGCACAACCAATCGAGAGGCCCATCACGCCTGAGCCCAACACTTCAATCTGTCCGGCGATGACGTCCATGCGTTCCGGGATGAAATTCTGCTCCGTGCTGTTGGTGCCGTCGGGCGCCATGCGCCAGAATCCGGTGGCGGCCATCAGGTCGATGTGGTCCGGGGTCAATTGCTTTGTGGCGCGGAAGTCGAACAGTTCGTCACCGGCCAACTGCTCGGTCAGGAAGCGGTCATAGGGCTTGTTGGCCTGGAAGGCACGAATCACATAGTCGCGATAGCGCCAGGCGTGCAGCCGGGCCTGATCGGAGTTGTTGCCGCCTTCGCTATCGGCATAACCCACGGCGTCCAGCCACAAGCGGGCGGAGCGCTCTGCATAACGGGGCGAAGCCAGCAAGCTGTCGAGCAGCGCTTCGTAGCGGTTGGCGCGCGTGTCGCTGCGATAGGCGGCGATCTGGTCGGGCGCGGGCGGCAGACCGGTCAGGTCAAAGTAGGCGCGGCGCAGCAACGCTCCATCGGCGGCGGGTGGCGCAAGCGGGTCGCCAGTGGCTCCTCGTTTGGCCAACACAAACGCATCGATCGGGTGGGTGGCTCCGGCCACCACGGGCACAGGGAGACGGCGTGGAGCTTGAAAGGCCCAGAACTCGCGGTCTTTCGCTTTGATCGCCGGATCATTCAACGGGTCCACGGCGGCGATGGGCTCATTGTCGGGGCGGGCACCTTCCGCAATCCAGCGCTTCACTTTGTCGAACTCATCATCCGTGAGCCCGCGCACGGAGAACTGCTCCTGCAGCTTCGGCGGCGGCATCTGCTGCGCGGCGATCCGTTGCACCAGCAGGCTGCTATCAGGCGACCCGGGTACCAGCGCCGCGCCGGACTTACCGCCCTTGAGCAGACTGGCGATGGTCCTCAGATCCAGGCCAGCCTTCTTTTCGACGCGGCCATGACACACCCAGCATTTGGCACTGAAGATCGCGTGCACGTCGCGTTCGGCAACCGGTGGCTTGGCGGTTTCGGCCTCGATCCAGGTGCGAATGGTGGCAATCTCGGCGGCGGGCATCGGGGGCGCGCCCATCGGCATCTTGCCGGTTGCGATCTGGCCTAGCAGGATGCTGTCGCTGGGGCGGCCGGAAACAATGGCGCTGCCGGATTTGCCGCCACGCAGGATATCTTCTCGCGTCTCAATGGACAGGCCGCCGCTGCGGACCTTGGCGCTATGGCAGGGCATGCAGCGCGCGCGCAGCAGAGGCGCGGCATCGTGTTCAAAATCAACCGCCGCGACTGTGGGCACCACTGCCACCAGCATCAACGCGCAATGCGAGGCGCCCCGGACAATACTTCGATGGACAGCGGATGGCATGGGTCTCTTTCCATGCAGCATATCGAACCCCGGCCGCTACGGGGCGGCCAACTCCGCTGGCGGGTCCGCCATCAGCCGCACCAGCGTTTGCAAAAAGCGCGCCGCTGGAGCACCGTCGACGACGCGATGGTCGAAGGTGAGGCTGAGGGTCATCATCTGGCGCACGCTGAAATCGCTTGCGTCGGTCACCACCAGTTCCTTGCGGATGGCACCTAAACCGAGCACCGCGGCTTCCGGATAGTTGATAATCGGCGTGAAGGCGTCAATGCCGAAGGCACCCAGGTTGGAGATGCTGAAGACGCTACCGGTCATCTGCTCCGGCCGCAGACGGCGGGTCTGCGCAGCTTCGATCAACTGCCGGGACTGGCGCGCCAGGTCTGCCAGCGTCGCGTTGGCGACATCGCGCAGCACCGGGTTGTAGAGGCCGTGCGGCGTGTCCACGGCCAAGCCCAGGTCGAAGCGTTGCGGCAGGACGATCCGGTCGGCCTCCCAGCGGCCTGCGAGAAGCGGATGTAGCTGCAGTGCGCTCGCCACCAGCTTGGCGACGAAGTCGGTGTAGGCGGGCGCTGACGCGGTGGCCCTCTTCCATTGCTCCCGCAGAGCGACAAGAGCGGTGGCGTCGGCGCGGCTGGTGAGGGTGACGGGCGCGGTTTGCTGTTGGCTCTCCAGCATGCGCGCGGCGATCGTGCGGCGCGGGCCGGTGATGGGCACTGACGTCGCGGGTAACGAAGAGAGAGGCTGCGCGGCGCGCACATCGGCTTCCCGAACGCGACCGCCGCGACCGGTGCCAGTGAGGGTGGTGGGGTCGATGCCCAGTTCCGCCGCTACACGCCGCGCTCGTGGCGTGATGGGGGCTTGGCTGCTGGGGGGTGGATTGGACGACGATTGCTCTGGTGCGGCGACTGCGGGTAGTGCCGGCTCCGGAAGGTTTGGGGCGTTGGGTAGACTCCGCTCCATACTGTCGCGGCTCGGCTCGGACGTTCCGCTGATGGGCTCAGATTCTCCCGGCGCCAGCAGGAAGCCCAGCATCTGGCCGACAACCACAACGCCACCGGCCACCGGGGCATCAGGCGGAACGAACAACACCCCGGAATCGAGCGATTCGACGTCCATGGTGATCTTGTCGCTCTCGACGGCAAACAGCGGCTCTCCGGCACTGACAAAG
>JBIKMK010000594.1:0-3349 GCA_044359315.1 Bryobacteraceae bacterium
AAGCGGAGAGCCTTTCCGGGCGACACCCTATGACCCAAACCCACACCGTCGACATCACGGCCTTTGCCACTCCGTCCGCGCGCAGTGAAGCGATGCAGACGCAGTTGGCCCAGATCTTTGAGCGCATCGACACGCTGCCCGATGTGCAGACCACGCGGAATGAACTGGAGCAGGTGCGCCTGCGCCTGAAGCGCTTTCATCTGTCGCAGCAGGAAGTGATGCGCCGCGCCACGGAGACGGCGGACCGGATCGGCAGCCTGACCAGCGAGATCGAACTCGCCCTGGCCCATGGCACGGAACCCCCAGCGGTGGAGCCGCTGCTGAAGATGGACCTGGAGCATCGCGTGCTGAGCCGCGCCAACTTCCGCCTGATCGAGCGGCTGATGCCCGAAGCCGAGATCGACGAGATGCAGATGACCGCCACGCACTTGCTGTCGCGCGCGGCGGCGCTGCGGCAGGAAGCGGCCGGACGGATCGCCCGGACGGCGCAATTGATGGCAGAGGCGGCGGAGTTTGAAGGCCACATCCGGTTTGACCCGGCCCAGACGCTCTCCGGCGCATTGACCGCCCATGCCGTGGAACTGGAAACCCAAGCCGACAACTACCGCCGCTGGGCGGAAGAACGCGCGTTGAAGCACGAGCAAGTGCTGCGCGAACTCGACTCCCTACAGATGCTGAAAGGTTAGGAACACAACATGGACACTCGATTGAAGATCCGCGAACTCGTGGCTGGTTTGAGCGAGTCGCAACGCGACATCATGACGGAAGAACTGCGCACGGCAGTCGCCGAATCCCGGCCCCGGATGTCGCTGGACGAGATCACCCCGGCGCGGGTGAGCGATCCGGAGTTTGCCGCCCAGGTGCGGGCTGAGATCGCGGCCGCGCTGCGCGGGGAGATCTAGCCTGTCAGAGAAATTTGCTGCCGAGTAGGTGGCGCAGGCTGATAGCAGCGGATCGTCAGTCCCGCTCTTGAATGCCAGCCCACCTTCGCTCACCCGTGGGCGGAATGAATTCCGCCTGCAGGCTGAAGGTGTCAGCCTGCGCCACGCGCGCAGGTCAATTGTTCGCCGACGCCAGCGCCTTCTTGAAGATGAGAATGTGCTGGCGCGGCAGGTCTTTCTTCACTGCGTCCAGCAGAAACCCTTCGTCTTCCACTTCCAGCTTGGCTTCCGCCACGCTCATCTTGTGCTCCGGCCGGATGGGCACCCAGGGATCTTCCTTCCGGTATTCCAGCAACACCAATCGGCCGTCATCCTTCAGCGCCTCGCGCAGCTTGCGCAGCATCCGTTGCGGTTGCGCGAACTCGTGATAGACATCCACCATCAAAATCAGGTCCTGTGATTTGGCCGGTAGTTTGGGGTCCGCCTCGGTTCCCAACACGGTTTCGATATTGGTGAACTGGGCCTTGGCCAACCGTTGCCGCAACAGGCGCAGCATTTCCGGCTGAATGTCATTGGCGTAGACCTTGCCGGTGGCTCCCACCCGGCGCGACAAGCGCACGGTGAAGTAGCCAGACCCGGCACCCACGTCGGCGACGGTCATTCCTTCCTTGACGCCGATGGAGGTCAAGGCTGTATCGGGCATCTCTTCGATCTCGCGTTCTGACCTTTCCAGCCATTCCGCGCCGCCAAAACCCATCACGCCCGCAATGCGGCGGCCCGTCTTGGGATGTTCGGCTTGGGCCCATAATCCGATGGGGCCAAAAGTTAGCGCAAGAAAAACTGTCAGAAAGCGATACATTAGAATTTACGTGAGACCTCGCCAATAAAGATGAACCGAACCATCCGCCCGTTTCAATTACACACGATCTGTTTGCTGGCCGCCGCCGCTGTGCTGGCCGGGTGCGGGAAGGGATCCCCCACACAAAGCAAGCTTTCCTACAAGATGGGTGACCGGATGCAGGTGGGTCCGCTGGTCTACAACGTACTGGAAACGCAATGGAAGCCGCAGTTGGGCGACATGCCATCCACGCGGATCCCCCAGAACCGCTTTCTGCTGTTGCGGCTGACCATCACCAACTCCGGCGGCAAGGATGTTTCGGTACCACTGCTCAACCTGGAGGATGGCAAGGGCAACACTTACCAGGAACTGGCGGACGGCAATGGCGTCACCAACTGGATGGGCATGCTGCGTACCATCAAGCCGGCCCAAACGGAAGAGGGCTGGATTCTGTTCGATGTCTCGCCCAGCGCCTACAGCCTGCGGGTTACCGATGGCGGTGAGGCGGGCAGCGAACAAAGCTTGCTGATCGAGATTCCCCTTTCGATGGAGAGCATGAATGATTCCCTGCCCGGTTCCGGCACTGGCTTACCCAACACTGGATTACCCAACACTGGCTCACCGAACACGGGGTTGCCGGGCCTGCCCCCCGTCGTTCCGCCACCCTCCGCGCCGCGCTAGTCGGGGCCGGTTCTGGCTGGCCGCCGCGGCCGTGGTGCTGGGCTTCGTCCAGTGCCCCGGAGCCGCCGCCCAGCCCGTGATCGACAACTTCACCCTGCGCCAGTTCGAAGGCGGTCCGGCCGTGGCGCGCGATTATCGTGCGCTGCCGGGCGAACAGGTGTTCGCCGACTTCCAGGTGAGCCAGTTTGGCAAAAGCGACGATCCAGACCCCAAAGTGCGCTTGGAGTACGCCCTGCTGCTGACTGATTCCAGCGGGCTGCTGGTGGCGGAAAGCCGCAGCGGCAAGGTGGAAGTGGAACTGGCGGATGAGGACAAGAAATGGCGCCCGCGGATCGGAGCCGGCTTTGCTCTGCCCGCCCTGCTGAACGCCGGTACCTATCAACTGCGCATCGTGGTGAAAGACCTGATCGCGCAAACCGAGGTGCGGCAGCAGTTCCCGGTTCCCGTCGGCGGCCGCGTCATCACCCCGCCCGCCGCACTTTCGGCGCTGAATCTGCGCTGGTTCCGCTCCGAAGAGAGCACCGTGGAACTGGACGCCCCGGATTACGCCCCGGGCGAACCCATCTGGGCCCGCTTTGACCTTTCCGGCTTCAACCTGGGGCCCCGGAACACGGTGCAGATCGAGTATGGACTGGTGGTCCGCGATGCCGCCGGCAAAGTTCTATTCCGGCAGGAGTTGTGCGCGCGCGAGGACCGCCAGTTCTTTTACCCCCCGCCCGCCATTCCCGGCGTCATCAGCCTGGCCCCGAACGCCAAAGTGGCCCGCGGCCGCTACACCGCTACGCTCATCCTGCGCGATTTGATCGCAAAAACCACGTCCGAAAGCGTCCACTCGTTCCATATCCGTTAGCAGAACTGATTTTCTCCTTGTAGAATTCCTCTCAGAATGCAATAATTCCTGTAAAAGTAGAATTTCTCCAGTTTAGAGAGATTCTGCCTAGTCAGAAAG
>JBIKMK010000595.1:0-3346 GCA_044359315.1 Bryobacteraceae bacterium
TTCAACGATATGGTGACGCGCTTTGGTGGGGCTCAGGCACTCAACATCCTGCGCGCCGACATCGGCTCCGCCGTGGCGGCGGGGGCGGGCATCCGCCGGCCGTTCCCGTCCTTTACGGGCAGCGTGGCGCAAGCCCTGCGGCCCTTCCCCCAGTACCTGAACATCCTCACCGGCGTTCACAATGGCGACAAGAGCGGGCACTCGTCGTATCACGCGATGGTGTTGAAGATGGAACGGCGGATGACCGCCGGCTTCACCTGGCAGTGGAACTACACGTTCTCCAAAGTGCTCACTGATTCCGACACCTACTTCGCCAACAACGCCTCCGCCCAGGATCACTACAACCGCCGCCTGGAGAAATCAATCGGCCAACTGGACCAGACCCATGTAGCCAAGTTCTCCACCATCTATGAACTGCCTTTCGGGAAAGGCCAGCGGTGGGTAAAGTCCGGCATCGGCAATTTCGTGCTGGGCGGTTGGCGCATCGCGGCGGTGCAGGTTTACTCATCCGGGCTGCCGATTGGCCTGTCGCGCAACAACCCGCTGCCCATCTTCAACGGCCAGACCCGGCCGTTTATCACCAGCTACGACAACTGGCGCCCCGCGACCAAGGGCCCCGACTTCGACCCCGCGGTCGACCGCTACCTGGACCCCACGGTATTCCCGGCGCAACCGATTGCCGCCATGGGCAATGCGACACGTTTTAATCCCAAACTGCGCAACTTCCCCAACTTGAATGAGGATATCAGCCTGGGCAAAAGCTTCCCGTTCTTTGGCGAAGGCCGCCGCGTCGACTTCCGGGCGGAGGCCTTCAACGTCTTCAACCGCGTCGTGTTCGGCGGACCGGCGGCCAACCTGAACTCCAACGTCTTCGGGGTCATCACCAGCCAGGCCAACACGCCGCGCCGGATGCAGTTGGCGTTGAAGGTCTACTGGTAAACGGCACGGCGCGGGACCGGGCCGGGCGGTGAGCTCACGGGCGTTTCAAGCGGTCGAGGGCTAGCCACTCAAGCGCCTTTCGAGCTTGCGGGAATTTCTCGGCCGCGATCTTCAAGTGCTGCTCCGCCTGGTCCCGGTCCTGGCCCTGCTGGGCGAGCGTTAAGCCCAGCACAAAGTGGGCCGGGATGGAGGAGCCATCCATCACCAGGGCCTTTTCGGCCGAAGCGCGCGCCTCGTTCACCCGCCGCACGTTCAGCAAGGCAAAGCCCTGGTTCACCAGCACACCCACGGCGGATGGGTCGATTTCAAGAGCCCGCTCGTAGGCGGCGACGGCCTCCGCCGCCTGCCCGGCACGTAGACGCTCGTCACCCAGCAAGGCTTGGGCCTCGAAGTATTCCGGGTCCAGCGCCACGGTCTGTTCCAGTTGCTTCAGCGCCGCCGCGTGATCGCCCTTCCCGTACAGCTTGGTCGATTCGGCCCAGGAACGCTGGGCGTTCTTCGGTGGCTTGTGCATCAGGCGGCGCACGGAAATATGCCCTCCGGGCGCATTACGGCGCGGCGCGGGCAGACGGATCTGCATGGGGATGGTGTGGCTGGCCAGTTGGACAGACTCTTCCCGCAACACATCGCCCCGCAGTGTGGTCACCCGGACGATGTAGGCTCCGGGTGCCAGATGAGGCACCTCAAACCGGCCATCGGCACTCAGTTGAACTCGCGCTGCGGGCATATGGTTGGAAGAGACCACTTCCAGCAGCAGGTCTTGGAACCGGACATTGCCTTCGGCCACCAACTCCCCACGCAAAACCTCGGCGTGGATCACGGGTGCCAGGGCAAAAAAAGACAATACGGTACTCAGCAGGACAGCTTTCCTGTTCATTCATTGACTCCTTAAAGTTTTGTTTTCAGGAAGACTTACGCAGCTTCAGAGCCGGCAGGACACACCAGTGCCGGGCGTGTTACACGGAAACAGCAGGCTTGACCCAAGGGCCCAAGCCGGGGTCAACTGACGCCGGCCGGACTAAGCAGCGGCCGCGGCCAAGGGGCGTTGACGGGACGAGAGGATCCAGCCCAGGTGGGCCAGTTCAAACGGAGCAGAGCAATAGTCCGCCGCACCGCCGTCCAGCGCATCCAGCCACTCCGTCACATTGGAGTGCGGGCTGACGACGATCACGGGTAGACCCGGGTGCATGCGGCGCAGGGCATCCAGATCGCCAGGTTCGCAGAAAGCCAGCGACGCCTGGTCCACGGGGACAACTTCTACGGACAGTTCGCGCAAGACAGCCGTCAATTCCAAATCAAGCTCCGGGGCCAGATTCGTGAGGCATACCGACTGCTTGAGCGCGGGGGAGGAGCTCATGTCTTCTTTCCTTTGCCAACCTAAGACTATGTGGCCCGCCAATACAGTGCGGGATAGTTCTCGTCTGGGAGAAAGAAACGGGTCGATCAGGGACGTAAGGCCTTGGCAACCGCTTCCGCCTTACTATCTCCTTTGTACATCACAATCGAACAAACTTTCAATCAAAATCCCTTATCTAGGTGATAATTCCGGGTTTCGCCGGAAACTAGGAATCGCGCTAGACCCCTGATAAACTAGGGGTTGGAGGTGAAATGGAAGCGGCTCCCGGTCCAGTGAAAAGAAGATTGTCTACGGTTGTGAACGTGGGTGGCGTCAAGGTGGGCGGCGGCAACCCGATCGTCGTGCAATCGATGACGAACACCGATACGGCCGACGTGGCCGGCACAGTGGAGCAGACCCTCGCGCTGGCCAAAGCGGGTTCAGAAAAGGTCCGGGTCACGGTAAACACCGAAGAAGCGGCCCGCGCGGTGCCCCGCATCGTCGACCTGTTGCGCTTTAAGGGCTGCGACGTACCCATCATCGGCGACTTCCATTACAACGGCCATCTGCTGCTGAAAAAGTACCCGGAATGCGCCCGGGCCCTGGCCAAATACCGGATCAACCCGGGCAACGTCAACATCGGCAAAAAGCACGATGACAACTTCCGCACCATGATCGAAACCGCCATCGAGTACCGCAAGCCGGTGCGGATCGGCGTCAACTGGGGATCTCTCGACGGCGCCCTGCTGACACGACTGATGGATGAAAACGCCGCGTCAGCCGAACCGTTGGACGCCAAGGACGTGACCCTGAACGCCATTGTGATCTCCGCGCTGGAATCCGCGGCGGCGGCGGAACGCTACGGCCTGGGCCACGACATGATCATTTTGTCGGCCAAGGTTTCCGGCGTCCAGGACCTGATCAAGGTCTACCGGATGCTGGCCCGCAAGTGTGACTATCCGCTGCACCTGGGCCTGACCGAGGCCGGTATGGGAGCCAAGGGAATCGTGGCCACCACCGCGGCGCTGGCCGTCCTGCTGCAGGAAGGCATTGGCGACACCATCCGCACCT
>JBIKMK010000596.1:0-3344 GCA_044359315.1 Bryobacteraceae bacterium
AGCCATCCCGCAAGTTGATGATGTATCACGTAATGGCGCGTCGGGCAGACGGGTCTACCTATGACGCCGTTAAAGAGGCTCGTGATGGTTTTACTACCGTGGACATAAGGACGCCGAGTTACTTCGTCAGAAGCTATCCGACCGCCAAGGTATTCTCGGGCGTGCGAGCGGCCAGCAGGGGGCCACTAGACACAGGGGATCAGCTTACCGCAGCGAGTAATTGCGAACTGAGGACCGATGGCCAGCGGCCCGCAGGTGCCGGAACCGCCTCGGAACCTGTCCAGGGCTACCGGGTATTCCGCTTTTTCACCGATCATCCGTCCCGCCGCGTAACCCACTGGCGGGCACCCGAGCTGGGTTGCGCCGAGGTCGGACAACTGATGGAATTCAAAGACAAGGATGGGAACATCTCCGACTCCAGTACCCAGACCGCTGTGTCCATCCTGCCTTCAGCGGACGATGCCTTGTTCACCATTCCCGATGATTACGAGATGCTGGATTTCAAGGCGGCGTTCACTAAGGCATTGACACTCCGGATGGGGCGGACTCCGCCGCCGGTGGATGATCGGATGTTTGGGCCCATCGCCGCTCGGTACGAGAGCCTGCGCTTCGATCCGCGGACGGCACGGTAAGCGGTAGTCTAGGTGAGCCCGCAGCAACGTGGCCTCGGGTGTGCATTACTATTGCAGGTGTTTTTCTACCCAGCCGATGTGGCGTTCCATGATGTTCTGCACGAACTTGGGTTCTTGCGGTCCATGTTGGGTGCGCGGGTAGGTGACCATCTGGGTCTCAATGCCGCGGCGCTTGAGGGCGCTGTAGAACTCCAGGCCTTGCGACGGGGGGACACGGGGGTCGAGCGCGCCGTGCAGCACCAGCAGCGGTGTGGTGGCTTTGCTGACGTGATAGAGCGGGGAGCGGTCGATATAGAGCTGCGGTGTCTGCCATGGGGAGCCATCGAAGTAGTCATCGAGCACGGAGGGGATGTCGTTGGTGCCCCACATGCTGATCAGGTTGGTGAGACCGGCACCGGCGGCGGCGGCTTTGAAGCGCGTGGTTTGGGTGACGGTCCATGGCGGCCTTCACTAAGGCATTGACGCTCCAGATGCGGCGGACTCCGCTGCCAGTGGATGAGCGGATGTTTGGGCCCATCCGTGCCAAGTATGAGGCCTCCGTTTTGATCGACGAACTGCGCGGTAAGTTAAGCGACCCCATGTGAGGGCCACGTTGACTAAGCAGGGTATAGTTTGGCGAACAACATGGCCGCGGAGGCAGCGTCTTCAGGGTTCGAATGAAGTTACTGGCTGACCCGGAAGAACCTTACCGCGTTGTGGCCACCGCGACCGTTCACGACGAGATGATCACCATCGCTGCCGAGGACGGTCGCGCGGTAGGCAGGGGCAGTCCGGTCGCCCATCAAGCCATTCGCGATGGGAACCCAACGCTTTCTGGAGAGGTCGAGCCTGGACACGCTCCAGGTGGAGCCATTCACCGAGCTGGCAAGAAGCTCACCCCGCGCACCGATGGCACCACCGGTTACTTCCTCGTTGTTCGGCATCGGCAGATCGTTAGTTACGATCACTGCGCCATCCGCGCCGATCGAAATGTGCTGGCGCGAGGTACTGGAATACCAGACGATCCGGTCACCCACGGCCTCAAAGACATTGCGGGTTGCCGTCAGGCCCAGAGGATCGGTGATCTCAGACTGCGGAACCACTGTCCGGAGCAGCTTGCCGGATCGGCTGAACTGGCGAAATACTGCGGCATCGCCTTTCAGGGCCTCGGCCAGCGTCTGCCGTGAAGGTTCACCAGGCGCTCGCGGGCGTATCTCAGTGCCCTGGGTCCAAATCGTTCCGTCCGGGGCTAGCGCCACCAGCACCGCAACGAACGGAGACGTGCGAATCACGTGAACCTCCTGTCCGGTTGAAGAGATCCATCCCACATAGGAACCCGATCGGCCCTCCGCGTCGGTCAAGCCGCCACACAGCGCCACCGTGCCATCGGTGCCGCGGCTAAAGCCGCGCATCGTAATGCGTTTTGCCCCAGGAACCGCGAAGGTAAGACGCGACCTCTGATGCCCGGCAACGATGTCGATCCCCATCTGATCCGCACCGTGACTGGAATCGAACACTACCACGGCCCCGTCGCGCCATTGAGGAAGCGGCTTATCGGCCAAATGAACCTGGACAGGCACATCCTTTGCGAAAACGAATCCCCCGTCAGCAGCCAAAGCCTGGAAGTGCCCTGCGCATATCGTGGCGGCGAACAAAAAAAGCATAGTCTTTTGCATAACTTCTCCAGATTCCCTTAACACCCGCAAAGTGAACCGGCATAGCAGCCGCTGACACCGCACTCACACTGACCGTTGCAGTTCCTTGGATCGCTACTCTTGGTGCCAGAACAAGCAAGCTCCGGCTCCGAACTCGACTCGGGGTACCGGTAGGTACCGCCGTCACACGCGAAACCGCACCAGTAGCTCACAACATAACGCCCGCAACCCAGGCAGCCACAATTGCCATTCGGGCAACAGTCGCCATTGGCGTAGACGGCCGAGCCGATACCCAAGAACAAGCCAAGTTTCTCGAGGACATTCACATCCTTCGACCGACAGCTGCCCACCTTGGGCGGATCTTCCGGGATCGCCTTGGCTATCTTCGCGCTCGGAGGAAGATCAGCGAAGAAACTCCCCAGGGGAGCGCCAGAGGCATCTGTTACTGCTAGACGCACGCTCGGGTCAATGCGTGGATCGTGCCGAAACGCCCATATCCCGGCCAAAACCGCGCTGAGAGTTACAAGGCGCGATAGCTTGTGAAGATGTTGTCATGGGATTGATCTCCTAGCCGCAGTCTGCGCGTCCAGCGAGAGAAAGTCAAGGGGAAATACGAAACAATACGCAAACAATGACAGAAATTGAGGATCGGTCTTTCGAGCGGAATTTCGGCTGATTGATGGCGCTGTGCCGGTAACTCGCATTGTTTCTAATGAACCGTGCACGTCAGTTGCCAGGCCGTGACCGCAAGTGGGCGGTTTTGCAACGTACTGCTACTACAGCACCGCCCGCATTTCCCTGACGGCCTTCTCGAGCGATGCGCCTTGGTCGCCGGTGGGCAGGTACTCCATGGTCATGTAGTGCGCGTAGCCGGTCTTCTTAATGGCGGCGTAGATGTTCGCGTAGTTCATTTCGCCGGTGCCGGGTTCGTGGCGGCCGGGGTTGTCGGCGATGTGGAAGACGCGGACGTGCGGTGCGGCTTCAACGACGGTGCGGGTGACGTTCCCCAGTTGGATCTGCTCGTGATAGATGTCGAACAGCAGCTTCACGTGGGGGCTATTGGTCT
This sequence comes from Bryobacteraceae bacterium, assembly GCA_044359315.1. Lineage (GTDB taxonomy): Bacteria > Acidobacteriota > Terriglobia > Bryobacterales > Bryobacteraceae > JAPKYZ01. The sequence continues at coordinate 3,333 of JBIKMK010000596.1, forward strand.
CCTTCACCATGC
>JBIKMK010000597.1:0-3330 GCA_044359315.1 Bryobacteraceae bacterium
GCGCCGATGGCGGGAAGCCCTTGAAAATACAATAATAGCAGGCCCCCACCAGAAGCCATTCCAGCAGCGTGTAGGCCAGGATCAAGGCAAACGCCCGTGTGTCCCGAGTGGCGGCAACTCCCATACCGAACGAATCGATCAATTGGGCGGCCTTGGGTGCCCAACGGGCCGGCAACCGGGCCAGCAGTGCCTCCAGCCGCTCACCGGAGGCACCGGAGTAGTGCCGCATCGCGAACAACACCAGACAAGTGCCGCCGCCCAACAGCCCGATCAACCGGCCGCTGGACTCCAACACCCACTTCACTTGCGGGCCCACCTGGGAGGCAGCCGATGAATCCAGCTGCGTCAGCGCCAAGCCAAAGATCAGCAGCACCATCACCAGGTCCGTCATCCGCTCCAGAAACCAGATGGCCAATTGTGAAGAGAGCGTCACGCCTTCGGCCTTGGCGATCAGATAGGGCCGGACAATTTCGCCCGCGCGACCCAGCAAAACTCCGGCCGTGAAGCCAATGGCCGTATTGGTGAACAGCCGGCCCAGGGGTGCCTGGGGGGCCACCGGCGCCATCATCACCTGCCAGCGCAGGGCGCGCCCGAAAAACGTCAGCAGCACCAACACAATGGAGGCGGCCATCCACCAGGGGTCCACTTGGCGGAAGGTTCGCAGGAACAGCGGGAGATCAAACGGAAGCGTCACGGATGGACCGGAACCTTGAGCGGCACTGGATTGGCGCAGGAACTGGGCATCAGCAGGGGCATTGGGGCTAGAATGTGGTGATCCTGCTTGCGATAACGGAGAATCGGGCGAACTAATTATGGCAAATCCTCGTTCCTTACATTGGAATGGCACTCAGCCTCAGCCCGATGAGTTCAATCGCAAGCAGCGCAACCGCCCTGCCATGGGCTGGCGCAGTGGGCCGGGTCATGAGCTTGGATAACATTCTGGACGGCGACGCATTATTGGTGGAGCGGTGCCTCTCGGGCGAAGAGGCGGCCTGGGAAGACTTGGTCAAGGTTCACACCAAGCGTGTGTATTCAATCTGTTACCGGTTTACCGGAAGCGATGGACCCGCCCAGGATCTGACGCAGGATGTGTTTCTGCGCGTCTTCCGGACATTGAAGAGCTTCCGGTCGGGCGAAGGCTCCTTTGGCGTGTGGCTGGCCCGGTTGACGCGCAATTTGCTGATCGACCATTATCGCCGCAACCGCCTGGAACGGGCTAGCGACTCGCTGGAAGATCAGTTGCCGATGCTGGAAGCACGGTCGGCCTCCGATTCGCGCGCCGATGGTCTTTTGGCGGGGCGTGAAGCCAGCGAGCTGCTGCAGGCTGCTTTACAAAAGCTTTCTCCGGAACTGCGGGAAACCGTCATCCTCCGGGACATCGAAGAGTTGGATTACCGGGAGATCGCCCAGGCCCTGGGCGTCCCTGAAGGAACTGTGAAATCAAGATTGAACCGCGGCCGGGCGGAATTGGCCCGGCTGCTGAAGAAACATAAGGCGGCATTATGACGGAACCAGTGAAGTATAACTGCACCGACATTGAACTGCTGCTGTGCGACTACGTCGACCGCACCCTGGACCGCACGCAGCGGGCAGCCTTTGAGGCCCATGCCCAAAGCTGCACCGCTTGCGCGGAACTGGTGGCCGACGTCACTGGCGCGGTGGAATTTGTCGAACGCTGTGCGGTGGTGGAACCGCCGCCGGAGCTGATCACGCGGATCATGCACGACTTGCCCGTTGTGCGCACCGAGCAAAAAGTGCGCCGGGGCCTCACCGGGTGGCTCACCAAGTGGCTGCAGCCGGTGCTGCAACCGCGGTTTGCGATGGGCATGGCGATGACGATCCTGTCGTTTTCGATGCTGGGCAAGTTTGCCGGCCCCATCCAGCCGATCAAGCCGTCGGATCTGGACCCGGTGAAGGTGTGGGCGGCCGTCGATGACCGGGCGCATCGCGTGTGGAACAACACCGTGAAGTACTACGAGAGCCTGAAGTTTGTCTATGAGATCCAGACCCGGCTGCGGGAATGGAACCAGGAAGAAGAGCAAGAGCAAAAGGGACAGCCGTCCGGGGAGAAGAAGTAGATGGAACCGATCACGCCCAATCAAACGGATGAATCGACAGTGTCAGCTGGGCCGGCGGTAGCCGAAAAGGCCGCGGCGACACCTGACGGGCAGCAGGCCCCGCCACCGGTGGTGGGCTATTGCCGCACCTGCGGCCGCCCGCTCACCGACGAAACCAAGCGCTACGCCCTGGGAACGCTGTTCTGCCTGGACCATGTGCCTTCGGTGGATGCACCGCCCCCGGTCGATCCGCCTTCTCCGTATCTGGCCACGGCCACGCCGTTGGCGGCTAGTGCCGCCTCCCCGGCCTTCGCTTTCATTCTGGGTTTGATCCCAGGCGTCGGCGCCATCTACAACGGGCAGTACGCCAAGGGCTTCGTTCATGTCCTGGTGTTCGGACTGTTGACCTCCATCGTCAGTTCGTCGGCAATGTCGGACGGGTTTGAGCCGCTGTTCGGCACGCTGGCGGCGGTCTGGGTCTTCTATATGGCCTTTGAGGCGTATCACACGGCCAAGCGCCGCGCGGCGGGCGAGCAGATTGATGAATTCTCCAGCCTGATCCCGATGGGGGGCAACTCCGGGCTGCCGGTGGCTCCGATTGTGTTGATCCTGTTGGGTGTGGTGTTTCTGCTGGGCAATTTTGGATTGTTGCGGTTGTCGCAGGTGCTGCGCTTCTGGCCGCTGTTGCTGATCGCGGCCGGTGGCGTGATGCTGGCCAACCGGTTGAAGGGTGATTCCGCTTCGGGGGTGGACCGTGAACAATAGCTTGAGCGCGCTGGCCCGTGCGTTGCGCGGCCCCGTCATGATGGCCACACTAGGCGGCCTGTTTGCCATCGACCAGGGGGGCGGCTTCAGTTTCTCGTCTACCTGGCCGGTGTTGATTATCGTGTTTGGTCTGATGAAGCTGGCTGAAGCCGGGTTGCCCAAGGCACCGGCAGCCAACCAGGGAGGCATGTAATGAGACGCGGTTCAGTTGTTTTCCCGTTCGTCCTGATTGCTCTGGGCGGCATCTTCCTGGCCAACAACCTCAACCCCAGCCTGTCGGTGATCAGCCTGATCAGCAAATACTGGCCGATGCTGCTGATCCTGTGGGGCACCCTGCGGGCCGGCGAAATCCTGTTCACCTATCTGCAAGGCAAGCCGCTGCCGGTTTCGGGACTTTCCGGTGGCGAATGGTTTCTGGCCGTCTTCTTGTCCTTCATCGGCCTGGGACTGATGGGTTACCAGCGCTTTGCCCCCAACTTCCCGGGCCGCTTTGCGGTGCGCGGCATGG
>JBIKMK010000054.1:0-11726 GCA_044359315.1 Bryobacteraceae bacterium
TGGATGAAGGACCGCGCCGGTAATGCCTTCGGCTATATGGGGCTTGTCATCAATGCGGAGGATCTCGCCAAGCTGGGGCAGTTGGTGCTGGATGAAGGGCAGTGGGACGGGCGCACGCTGATTGACCGGGAGTGGATGCGTGAATCAACCACGCAGGCCGCCTATCCGGGCCTGAGTGCGAATCAAGGTCTAATTTGGATGTTCCAAGGCGGGGAGCCCGGTGCGCCAGCGCTGATCCAACATAGCGGCGATGGCGGCAATTGGCTGATGATTCTCCCCAAGCTGCGGGCCGTCGCGACCCGGGTGCGGGATTCCGCGTCGTCAGACTCGATGGATTTCCCCAATATGGCCGTTGCCTTGTTGCGGCAACCCTAGAGTGGGTGGGCTACTGCCCCAGGTGCTTCAGCAGATAGTCCAAGATCACCTGCCGCTCGTCAGCCTTTACGGCCGCACCGCGCGAGACCATCGTGTCGATCATCGCGGCCCAGGACGCCTGGTCGCGACGGGTGCCGACGACTACTTCCAGGGCATGGCAGGTGGACCCGCAGGCTCGGCGGAGCGTCGTCTTCGGTGCGCCTTCCGGCAACCCGGCCACGGTCGCGGCGGCGTGGGGGAGCGGCTCGGGAATTTTGCCTTTGGAGACGGTGGGTAGCGCCGGGGCCTTGCCTTCGCCCAGCGCGAACGCGACCACGGCATCAGACGGCGTGCCGCCAAAGTAGCCACCTCCGCCGCCGGCCATGATGGCGACATACTGCTTGCCGTCCTTGCCTTGATAGGTGATGGGGATGGTGTGGCCATTGGCGTCGATGGGCTGCTCCCAGACGAGACGGCCGGTCTTCGATTCGAAGGCGCGGAAGCGGCTGTCGTTGGTGGCGGCGATGAAGACCAGACCACCGGCGGTGGCGATGCTGCCGCCCAGGCTGGGCGCGCCGGTGTTCGCAAAACCCTTCTCGGCCAAGGCGGGAATGGTGCCGAGCGGTGTGCGCCAGGCGATGTCGCCGGTGCGAGTGTCCACCGCTACCAGTTCTCCAAACGGCGGATTGGTGCAAGGGATGCGCGTCTCACGATTCCAGAAGCGGGCGTAGGGGCCGTACTCTGAGGTGCGGATGTACGTGGTCTCGCCGGTCTTGGGGTCGGTCTTCTTTTCCATGTGGCCCCACTGGCCCAGGTTGTTCACGTTGGTGAACAAGTAACCAAGGTTGGGGTCGACCGATACCCCGCCCCAGCCACCTCCGCCCAAAGTGCTCGGAAACATCAGGACATTGCCTTCCAGCGGCATCGGCGCATAAAGCGGGCCGATGGTCAGCTTGTTGCGCTCAAACAGGTCCTTGCAGAAGGCCGCGTGCTCGGGCGTCAGGTTGTACATCTCCTCCTTCGTGAAGGTGACTCGCGAGAGCGGCGGAGGCTTCAGCGGGAAGGGCTGCGTGGCGGCGGTCTTTTCGCCGGGCACTATGCTTTGGGGCACGGGGCGTTCTTCCATGCCATAGAGCGGCTCCCCGGTGACGCGGTCGAAAGCGAACAGAATGCCCATCTTGGTGATCTGCGCGACGGCGGGTACGGTCCGGCCATTGCGCACGGCCTCAAACAGCACCGGCGCGGCGGCGGGGTCGAAGTCCCACAGGTCATGGTGGACCAGTTGCTGATACCACTTCAGCTTTCCGGTGGCCACATCGAGCGCAACCAGACAGTTGCCGTAAAGTCCGTCGCCGTGGCGGTCCGCGCCATAGAAGTCGCTCGTCGGAGAGCCCAGCGGGACATAGAGCAACCCGCGCTCCTGGTCGAGCGAAAGGAACCCCCATGCGTTGGTGCCCGCGCGATTCTTCCAGGCATCTTTGGGCCATGTCTCATGGCCGGGCTCGCCCGGGCGCGGGACGGTGTGGAAGGTCCAGCGGAGCTTGCCGGTCTTGGCATCCCAGGCGCGGATGTCGCCATAGGCCCCTTTGGTGGGCTGGCCTTCGCCATTGGCGCTGCCGGTGATCAGCAGGTCCTTGTAGACGGTGGGCGGCGATTGCAGCGAGAGGCGCGCTTCGGTCAGGTCGCCCATAACCCCTTCGCGAAAATCGAGCAGTCCTTCGTTGCCGAAACTCGGCGCAGGCTTGCCGGTGGTCACATCCAGCGCCACCACGCCACCCTTGATGCCCGCATAGACTCGCCCATGAGTCTGCCCATCGCCGGGCCAGAACGCGAGCCCGCGCAGGGCCACGCCGGTGGCTGGATAGTGCCAGAGTTTCTCTCCCGTCTCGGGTCGCACGGCGAAGATACCGTTGGCCGCGGTGACGTACATCACGCCGCCGACGACGACGGGAATGCCTTCGGAGCCGGGCTGTCCGGTGTGGAAGGTCCAGGCGCGTTGGAGTCGGTCGACGTTCGTCGTGTTGATCTGCTTGAGCGGCGAAAAGCGGCGGGCGCCGGGGTCATGGCCGAACATCGGCCAATCGGTTTGGGCTTGCAGGCCGAGAGTGATCAGCAGTGCGGAGAGAGGTTTGAAGACGGCAGGCATTGGCAAAGGCCAGTATATTCGCCTGGCACTTCAGAATGCGTAGAGACGTTCGGGATTGTCGGCCAGGATCTGCTTCCGGACGCGAGCCTCGGGGGCCCACAATGGCAGCTGATTCAGAATCGCGCCATCATCGACGGTGTTAAAGGGCACCACATCCGTGGGCCGTCGACCGGCGCGCGGGGCAGAATCCGGGTGAGGCCAGTCGGTGCCCCAGAGGATGCGCTCCGGGTTGGCCGCAATCAAGGCTTCCGCTAAAGGCTTGGCTTCACGCGTGAGCGTCGTGTTCGCGCCGGCGAGTGAGATCTTCACATACGCCTGCCCGCTGCGCACGAGTGAGAGGAGAACGTCGAAGCCCGGCTGGCCCGTGCCCTTCGGCAGTTGTGCGCCGCCGAAGTGGTCGAACACAATGGGCACCTTCGACCGTTGAACGAGCTCGGCGATTCCAGCGATGACGGCCAGATTGGTGAACATCTGGATGTGCCAGCCGCGGCTGGCCACGCGAGCGATCGCGGCTTCCAGACGCGCCCGGCCCAGAGCGGGATCGTTCTGCCCGGCACTGCTTAAGTTGAGGCGGATGCCACGGAAGCCCGCGCGGTGCAGGCGGTCCAACTCATCTTCAGTGGTCTTGTCATCGATCACGGCGACGCCGCGCGCCGTGCCGCTACGAGCCTTGAGACCGGCTAGCGTGGCGGAATTGTCAGTGCCGTAGACGCTGGGGGTGACAATCACGACCCGCTCAATCTGCAGCGCCCGGTGCAATGCGGCCATCTCCGCGGGCGTGGCGACCTCCGGCGTGTAGGAGCGGCCAGGCCAAAGCGGATATTGAGCGGGATCGCCATAGATATGCGTGTGGCAATCGCAAGCATGGTCGGGCACAACAAAACTGGGCTTTGTGGATGGCTGTGAGGCTTTGCCGCTGGCGGCCTGCGTGAGGTAAGCCGCACCGAGGGCGCTTTGGAGCAACTGCCGCCGCGTAGTCATGGTGCGGTTGAGTATATCGCCCGGCGTGGCGGGCCGGCTTCAACTACTCGGTGACGAAATCGAGCAGGATGGTTTTGGCCGTCTCGCTCACTTCATCCGGGACGACGGAAACGGGGTAGTCGCCGTCACCAAAGCCGGCGCTGAAAGCGATCAGGTTGGCGTGGCTGTCCGCCGGAAGGTCCGCGACAAACCAGGTGGCGTCACTGCCGGAATCCGTCGCTTCCAGCAGCCGGGTCTGGAGTTCAGTCGGCTCGTCTTCACCATCGAGCATTCGGACGACGCTTTCGTCGAAGAAACCCGCCGCACCGGAATCCACTTCAATGGCCGAATCCTCGTCCTGTTCGGCGTAGCGGAACAGCTCGCTGTCGTGGGTGATGGGCGCACCGACGCGAGCGAAAGCGACGCGCTCCTCGCCGGTGTCGGTGAACCGCAGGATGCTCAGGACCACTTCGTACTCGCCCGGCTCCACCGGCACGGCCAGCGCGTCTTGCGGCCCGCCCAGCGGATCGCCCACCATGATGCGGCCGGATGGCACGCGCAACCTGCCCACGGGGCGCAGCGTGAAGACAAACTCGCGCTCCATCCCGGCGAAGGCTTCGTCATCCGAGGTGGCACCTTCCGTGAAGGCCCGCGTGATCAGCTGGTGATAATTCACCTGACCAGTCTAGCGAGATCTACTGGCGGAAGCCGATGCTCTGGATGATGACGCCCAGCTCGCGCGTATCGCCCGGTGCCTTGACGGGACGGTCCACTTGCAGCGTGATGACCGTGCTGGCGCTGGTGGGCGTAAAGGCGGGTGTCGCCAGCGTCTGAAGGCCTTGTTTCAATACAAAGCGTTGGAGTTCGCGCCCGTCCGCGGAGACGGTGAATTCGCGCTCTTCGGTGGCGAAAACGGTCAGTGTGACCGGTGCCGGCTGGGAGACCAGCACCACGCGCGCCATCGGCCCCATCCATCGGTAGCGGTTCTCTTCCAGCGGATAGAAGCCACTGAGCAACTGCCGCTCGGCTTCCGGGTGGTTCATGGGCAACTGGCTGAGCGTGGGTGGGCGGTCCACGACCGCCGCCAGCACCAGACGGTCCACCGGCTCCAGGGACACATCAAAAGGCCGCACCCCAAAAGCCACCGTGGACCAGCCGGCCCGGCCGCCGATCAAGCGCAAGGGGAGCGAGGGGCGGATGTCTTCGGTGACCACGGGCTGCAAGGTACCGGAAGGGGGGGCCTGCCCGTAGCGGCTGATCAGCACCTGCTCACCGGCTTGCAGGATCTGGCCTTGCTTCAAGGGCAGCGCCCCGGCCTGTTCCGCGTAGTAGCGCAAACCCCATTCGCCGGCCACCCACACGCGCTTGCTTTGCGCGGTGAGCGGAACGACGTGGGTGTCGATAAAGTCTTTGTAGGCTTGCCAGTGCTGGTAGTTGGCCAGTGTCAGGACTCCGGCCAAGGCCATCTGGGCACCGATGGCGTAAGTCAGCCGTTCCTCGTTCAACCGCTTCGCCGCCCATAGGCAGACGGCGGGAGCGATGGGCAGCAGGTAGCGGGCGGAACCCGCGAAGAACAAGATCAGTGCGGCCGCGAAGAACAGGCGGATCCACCAGCCCAGGAAGCCATCCACTTTGATCAGGACCACGACACCGATCGCAAACGAGATCCAGAACAGCGGGTTCCAGTCCAGGGCCGCCGCCGGCAACGCTGATGCGAGCGCCCAATGCGGCTGGAACAGCGCCATCGGCCCGGCGGTCCAGGCAAGGTGGGCGGTCATGGCCGCCGCGTTGAGCAATTTCGCCAAAGGGCGCTGCAGGCCGTATTCGCTGAAGTAGTTGGCCGTCGCCAGCACGGGCCAAACGCCGGAGGTCGCGCGCTCAAATACCTGATAGCCGATCAACCCCAGCGCTGGCGTGACCGCCAAAGCATGCCGCCGATAGAGCCAAAGAATGGGAATCAGGGCCACCGCCTGATAAGCAGCCAGTCCCGAGAGCAACAGCGGAAGGGCCGCCAGCCAGATGCGTCCATGCACCCACAACGCGATGCCGGCCAGCCAACAAGCCAGGAAGGGCAGATCACTTTCGAGTGAGTTGCCACTCACCCAAAAGGCGGGCGTGGCCAGAAACAGGAGGCTGGCCAATAGGGATTGATCCGGAACGAATTTTCGCGCCAGCGCATACATCGCCATCGCGCAGCCCACGGACAACGCCAAATAGCCCAGGTGGAAGACGCTTTCGTCAATGTCACCACGCAGCGCCAGCAAGCCGCCCAAAATCCAGGCATTCAGCGGTGGATGGGGATGCCCTTGCATGGAGACTTCGCGGCCCTGGAACACGTAGCGCGCGTGATGCGGGTGCAGCGGATCGATCTGGGCGTGCTGCGCTCCGTAGAGGTAATAAAGATCATCGCCCTGGATGGGGTGGGCGAGAAAGGGCAGATGCGTAAAGATCACGAACGCTGCCAAAATCTGGAGTTCGCGCCGCGTGCCAAGGTTCGTCAAGTAGACAGTGTACCGTCTGGCGGCTACCGCCACTGCTTCGGACAACACCAACGGCCGCGGGCGCCGGGAGAGCCTTTATCACCCCAGCCGCTATACATCTGTGGACCGTGATATGCTGACTCCACTTTAGTGTACGGGTGGTCTATGAGCTCATCGATGGTTCCCCAACTGGGGTTGCCAGCCGATGAACCATGCTCTTCCTAATGAGCGGATATCGCGCTTAGATTGTCTATTGAATAGGGGTTTTCATGAAACTTTTGGTGAAGTTGGGGGCTGCCATTGCGCTGGCGGCCGGGGTCTATGGCCAGGGTCTGACGGGGTCAATCTCCGGCACGATCAGCGATCCCTCCGGCAGTCCGCTGCCTGGCGCAGAGTTGACTATAACCAATATCCAAACGTCGCAGGCACGCCAGACTACCACTGACGCCAGCGGCGATTTTGTCTTTACGCAGTTGCTGCCCGGCACGTTCAAGCTGGCCGTTTCGGCCAAGGGCTTTAAGCGCTACGAGCAGAACGACATCATCTTGACGGCCACCGAACGCGTGGTGTTGAAGCGGGTGGAGCTGCAACTGGGCGACTTGACGCAGACCGTCGAAGTTCAGGCCGAGACGGCCCGCTTGCAGACGCAGTCCGCAGAGCGCAGCGGCCTGATCTCGCTGGACCAGACGCAGAACGTGCCCCTGAAGGGCCGCGATTACCTGGGACTGGTGAAGTTGCTGCCCGGCGTCATCGACACGGCCAACCGCAACGCACCCGGCTGGAACAACCTGGGCGGCATCACCATTAACGGCAACCGGCAGGGCACCATCAACCTGACGCTGGACGGTATCTCTTCGCTGGACACCGGGTCGATGGGTGGACCGTACCTGGCCCCTTCGGTGGACGCCGTGGCCGAAGTGAAGGTGTTGCTGACCAACTATCAGGCTGAGTACGGCCGATCCTCCGGTGGCACCATCAACACGATTATCAAGAGCGGCACCAAGGAATTCCATGGCGGCGCTTACTACTTCCTCCGCAATGAAGCGCTGAACGCCAACGAGTTTTTCCGCAACCGCGACGGCTTGCGGCGGCCGCAGTACCGGTTCAACTATCCCGGCTATTTCATCGGCGGTCCGGTGACGGCGGGCAAGTTCAACAAGAACCGCGACAAGCTGTTCTTCTTCTGGTCGCAGGAATTCCTGCCGCGCCGTTACCCGACGTCGCTGCAGCGCCGCACCTTCCCCACGGCGGGCGAGCGCCAGGGCGACTACTCCGACACGCGCGATCAGAACGGAGCGTTGATCCCCATCTGGGACCCGACCAATAACCGCATTCCCTTCCCGGGCAACCGCATCCCCGCCAACCGCATTGACCGCAACGGTCAGGCGCTGCTCAACATCTTCCCGCTACCGAACGCCACTGACCCGACACGGAACTTCAACGCGCTGATCCAGGCTACCGTCGAACAGCCCCGCCGCGATTCGATTCTGCGCATCGACTACAACATCGGCAACAAGACGCAGTTCTACTGGCGCGGCATCAACGACTACGAAGCCTACAAGGGCGAATTTGACTTCGTGCTGGCTTCCTCCAGCTGGCCGCAGTTGCCGATCAACTACCAGATCCGGTCGGCGGGCATGGTGTCGACGCTGATCCACACGTTCTCGCCCACCCTGGTGAATGAGTTCACCTTTGGCGTCAACCGCGCCAAGCAGACGGTAGACCCGCTGACCGAGGCCGGCCTGCAGCGGAACGTGCGCGCCAATGTCGCGCCCAATCTGCCGCAGTTCTTTCCGCAGGCCAATGCGCGCAACCTGATCCCGCAAGCCAATTTTGGCGGCGTCCCGAATGCCGGTGTGTTGAACATCGAGCAGCGCTTCCCCTTCTTCGGCACCAACAACATCTGGAACTGGTCCAACAACCTGTCGAAGATCTGGAATTCACACAACATCAAGGTCGGCATCTATGTGGAACGCACGACGCGCAACGCGGCTCGTGGTTCGGCTTTCAACGGTACGTTCAACTTCAACCGCGACATCAACAATCCGTTTGATACGAACTTCGCCTATTCGAATGCGCTATTGGGCAGCGTGCAGAGCTACACCGAAGCCAACAACAAGCCGGATGGTCACGCCCGTTACCTGAACGTCGAGTGGTTTATCCAGGACACCTGGAAGGTCACCCGGCGCTTCACCATCGACGCCGGTGTGCGCTTCTACAAGATCCAGCCGACCTGGAGCGCCAACGATCAGTTGGCGGCGTTTGACCTGGGCGGCTATGACCGTACCCGGCAACCGGCCCTGATTCAGCCGTTCCGCAACGCAGCCGGTGCTCGTGTAGGCCGCGACCCTGTGACGGGTGTGGAAGTGTCGCCCGCCTCGATCGGCCAGTTTGCCAGCGGTGTCGCGCCCTTCCAGGGTATGCGCGTCTACGACCAGCACCTGCAGAACACGCCGCCCATCCAGGTGGCTCCGCGCCTGGGCTTTGCCTGGGACGTCTTTGGCAACTCGAAGACGGCCATCCGTGGCGGTGTCGGTGTCTTCTATGACCGCTTCAACGATGATCAGGTGCTGATCCACCGCGAAGCGCCGCCGCTGACGGTCACCCGCCAGGCATTCAACACGACGATTGCGGACCTGCTTTCCAGCCCGTTCCGCATCAGCCCGGCCAATGTCACCTCAATCCAGCGTGATTTCCGCCCGCCCACGGTCTACAACTGGAGCTTCGGCATCCAGCAGAACCTGGGCTACGGCACCGTGCTGGATGTCGCCTATGTGGGCAACGTGGGCCGCCGCCTGATGCAGCGCCGCAGCTTGAATGCGCTGCCCTACGGAACGCGCTTCCAGACCTCGTCGATCGATACCACCACGGGCAACCCGCTGCCGGACAACTTCCTGCGGCCCAACCCGGGTTACGGCGATATCCAGTACATCGAACTGGCGGGCAGCTCCAACTACCATTCGCTGCAGACCCAGGTGAACAAGCGGTTCTCCAAGGGCCTGCAGTTTGGCGTGGCCTGGACCTGGTCCAAGGCGATGACCATCGTCAACGGCAACGGCGACGCGGTGAATCCGTACCTGAACTACCGAGCCCGCAACTACGGCAAAGCCAGCTTTGACCGCACCCACAACTTCGTCCTCAACTACCTGTACGACTTCCCCAAACTGTCGAGTGTGTGGAAGACGGGCGTCTCGAAGTGGGTGTTCGACAACTGGCAGCTCTCCGGCCTGACCACCTTCACCAGCGGCCCGCCGCTGGGCATCGGCTACAGCCTGGTGAGCGGAGCCGACCTGTTGGGTGCCTCCGGCGCCGGTATCGACACTCGAGTGAACCTGACCGGCAATCCGAACCTCCCCAAGAGTGAGCGGACCGAACTCCGTCACTTCAACACCAGCGTCGTGCTGCCTCCCACCCGGGCGGAGTTCGGCATTGGAACCGCGGCCAAGGACCTGATCCGTGGGCCCGGAATCAATGTCTTCGACGTCTCGATGTTCAAGAACATCCCGATCGACCCCGAAGGCAAGCGTAGGTTGCAACTGCGGTTTGAGTTCTACAACTTCTTCAACCACGCCAGCTTCGTTGGTGTCGACACCACGGGCCGCTTTGACGCGCAGAACCGTCAGGTCAGCGGAACATTCGGCCAGTACACCTCGACGCTGGATGCCCGGCGCATCGTGGTTGGCGCGAAGTTCTACTTCTAGACGCCAGCCAGTGAATCAAGCCGGGTCCCTGCTTCGGCCGGGCCCGGCTTTTTTGTTGTGCAAATCCCCGAGGAACACGTGAGGCGGCCGGGTGCGCCGCAAGCTCCTTGCTACAATTGAGGTTTCCCATGAGTGACTCTGCTGCCCTTCGTGTGACGCCCTTAAACGCCGTCCACCGCGCTTCCGGCGCGAAGATGGTTGATTTTGGGGGCTGGGATATGCCGGTGCAGTATTCAGGCATTATTGACGAGCACAACACCGTGCGCACCGCCGTGGGGCTGTTTGACGTCAGCCACATGGGCGAAATCGAGATCCGCGGGCCCCAGGCGCTGAATCTGGTGGACCACATCTCCTCCAATTGGGCGGCGAAGCTCAAGATCGGGCAGGCGCACTATTCTGGCCTTCTTTACGAGCACGGCGGCTTTGTGGATGACATCCTGGTCCACAAGGTGGCCGACGACCACTTCTTTATCTGCGTCAATGCCTCGAACCAGGACAAGGACTACGACCACATCGTGGCCCAGCACGCAGCGTCCGGGTTTGAATGCACGGTGGAGAACGCCGGCCCCCGATACGCCCAGTTGGCCATTCAGGGCCCTAAGGGTCCAGCGACGCTTCAGAAGTTGACCGCGGTCGATCTCGCTCCAATCAAGTACTACCACTTCACCGACGGCATCGTGTGCGGAGTCCCCGCCCGGATCGCCCGCACCGGCTATACCGGCGAAGACGGCTTTGAAATCTATGTCGCGCCGGAAGAAGCGCCGCGCGTGTGGGGCGAAGTTTTGGCGGCGGGCGCAGAATTCGGGATCAAGCCGATCGGTTTGGGTGCGCGCAATACGCTGCGGCTGGAATGCAAGATGGCGCTGTATGGCCACGAAATCGACGCCACGCTGACGCCGCTGGAAGCGGATTTGGCCTGGATCGTCAAGTTTGACAAGCCGGCGTTTGTGGGCCGCGAAGCGCTGCTGAAGCAGAAGGCGGCGGGCATCGCACGTAAGCTGGTGGGGTTTGAGATGGTGGGCCGCGGGATTGGCCGGGATGGCTACGAAGTGCGCCTGAATGGTGAACCGGCCGGTTGGGTCACCTCCGGCGGCCCGGCCCCCACGCTAGGCAAGAATATCGGGTTATGCTACCTACCGGTGGCGGCGGCGGACCCGGGTCAGTCGATTGAGATCATGGTGCGCAACCAGCCCGTGGAAGCCCGCACCATTCCGACGCCCTTCTATAAGCGGGCGAAGTAGATTTTTCTTTAAGCGAGCCGAGACAAATGTATCCAGAGACTTTTCGCTATACCAAGGAACACGAGTGGGTGCTGGTGGAAGGCGACACCGGCACGGTGGGCATCACCGACCACGCGCAGAAGGAGCTGGGCGACATTGTCTATGTCGACCTGCCCAAGCTGGGCATCACGCTCTCCAAAGGCGCCACCTTCGGCTCCGTTGAATCGGTGAAAGCTGTATCCGACATCTATGCGCCGATCTCGGGCGAAGTGTTGGAAACCAATTCTCTTTTGGCCGCGGCGCCCGAAAAGCTGAATGAGGATCCTCATGGGGCGGCATGGCTCGTGAAGATCAAATTAACCGACCCATCGGAAATAGAGCAACTGATGACGGTTGCCGAGTATCAAAGCTATATCGGGGCCTAGCAGTTTAAGTCTTTGAGGACCAGCGCACGCGTACCCGCACCTGCGGGCTAGGCTTCGCGTGTCTGCCTTGATCGGAGCAAATCTTGCGTTATCTACCTAAATCAGACGCTGAGCGGCAACAGATGCTCAGCGCGATTGGCGTCAATCATATTGATGACCTGATCGCCCATATCCCGGCGGAAGCGCGCCTGAACCGGCCGCTGAGTATCGCCCCGGGCAAGTCGGAGTTCGACATTGTCGACTACTTCCGTGAACGCGGTGACCGTGGCGGCAATGGCTTCGCCTCCTTCCTGGGCGCGGGCGTCTACCGGCACTTCCGCCCCGTAGTAGCCGATGTCATCGTGCAACGCAGTGAGTTCCTCACCTCGTACACGCCCTATCAGGCAGAGATCGCCCAGGGCACGCTGACGCAGATCTTTGAGTTTCAGACCATGGTCTGC
>JBIKMK010000598.1:0-3328 GCA_044359315.1 Bryobacteraceae bacterium
ACGGAGCAGATCAGCACCAGCTGTACGCCCGCCTCATCCGGGACCGTATACTCTTTTTCGCGATAGGCCCAATCGCCCGATTCACCCGTATCCGCCGCACCTACCAGATTCCGTGGCCGGCCGTTGATCAGGCTCAACAGACTGATCACGGCCGCGGCACCGCCTTCGGCCCGCATATAGGCCGACAGGCGTACCTTGCGCCCCCGGAACGCTTCGGCCGGAATGATCTGCGTCACCGCAAGCGGTGCATCGCCTCCGTTCTCGGCGGTCGGCTCCAGGCGCAACGACGTGCGTCCAGAATAGAACCGCTCTTGATCGGCTACCGCCTTCCCTTTGCCCGCGGTGCGCGCGTCATCTCGGCTCCATCCCCCCGGCAGCGGCTGACCCGGCTCTTCGAAGCCTCTATTTTGTACAAGCTCGGCACCCTCCGGTGGAGGAGTAGCGGTTCGGCCAGGCCTCACCCGGCGCTGGGCCACCGTCACCACCAACCCCACCGAGATTGTAATCACGATGAACAGGGCGGTCCGCGAAATCTTCGACACGAAAGCCAGACTAACAGATCGTCTGTCCCCTACCGGCGTGCGAGAGGCTGGACGTGAGCGTGCCCGCCGTCAGCATCATCATGAACGTCCGCAATGGTGCTCCGTTTCTGCGAGAGGCCTTGGACAGCGTCATGGCCCAGACGTTTACTGATTGGGAGCTGGTGGTTTGGGATGACTGCTCCACCGACGGAAGTGCCCAGGTGGTGGCGGAGTACCAAGACCCGCGCATCCGCTACTACCTGTCGGCCGAGGATACGCCGCTAGGCCCGGCCCGAGAGGCGGCTATCGCCCGGGCGCGAGGCACATGGCTAGCTTTCCTGGATCAGGATGATATCTGGCTGCCGGAAAAACTGGCCCGGCAGTTGGAAACCGTAGCTGAAGATCGCGAAGGCCGCGTGGGCATGGTTTACGGCCGTGCCATGGTGTTTTACCCTGATGGCCGCGAGCACGACTTTGATAGCAGCCACGAGTTTGCAAGCTTGCCGGAAGGAAACCTGTTCGAAGAACTCTTCCGGGCGTCCTGCTTTGTCGCGATCAGCGCCGCCATCTTTCGCCGCTCAACCGTCCAACAACTCGGCCCCATCCCGGCCGACTACCTGTTGATCTCGGACTACTACCTGTTTGTCGCGATCAGTCGCGTAGCCGAAGTGCGCGCCGTGCAAGCAGTCGTCTGCCGGTACCGCCGACACGCTATCAGCCTGTCGAGAGCCCGTTACCAGGCGATGCACGAAGAAGCGCTGCGGCTAGTCGACCAGTGGCAAGATCAGATCTCCGCAGATCTGGCTCAGCGCGCCCGTTGCCGGCACCAGACGGCGATCGCGATGATTCAGCTACAGCGGCGCGGGAGCTTTTCCGCCGGACTCGTGCGGCTCTTGCGTCACGGGTCGCTGTTTTATGTCGCTAGCAGGCCGATCGTGCGTGCTATCCGGATTGTTCGCCGGTGGTTTCAACCGGCGCCCGGCACGGCGGGAATTGCCGTACCGCGCCAAGTGCCGGCCCACCGGGATGTTCTCCCGGCGGGCGTAACCGTTTCCATTATCGTCGTCAACTGGAATACCATCGGCTTGTTGCGCGAGTGCATTCGTTCCGTCTATCAATGGATGGAGCTACCAGCCAGCGCCTGGGAACTGGTAGTTGTGGATAACCACTCCAGTGATGGCAGCGCCGCGATGGTGGCCGCCGAATTTCCTGACGTGCGGTTGCTAGCCAGCCACGAGAATCTCGGCTTTGCCCGAGGCAATAATGAGGCGTTTCGGCACTGCCAGGGCCGCTACATTTACCTGCTCAACCCGGATGCCTACCTTCGTGATCCAGCGGTTGACCGGATGATTGATATCCTTGAAGCTTTTCCCCGTGCCGGGGTGCTGGGTTCCCGGCTCTTGAATACTGACCTCTCGCTCCAGCGTTGGACGGCCGGTGCCGCGCCCGGTCTGCGGAATATTCTCTGCCACTTCCTGTTTGTGTACCGGATCCTGCCGCCCGCGCTTCTGCCGCAGTCATTGTTCTTAGAGATCGAGCCGGAAAAAGAGGCCGAAGTCGGCTGGGTAAGCGGCGCCAGCATGTTGCTACGCCGCGAGGCTTTGGGTAACCGGATCTTCGATGAGGACTTCTTTATGTATGGCGAGGATATGGATCTTTGCCGGCGTCTCATCTCCCAGGGCTGGCAAGTGATCTACACGCCGCGGGTGGAGGTGGTTCACCACGGCGGACGCAGCATTGACGCGCAGAGCCCGGAAGTGCAGCTTTACAAGCTGATCAACTTAAGAAAGGTATTTGCTGCCACGCGCAACGGTTGGGCATTACTGGCATTCGACTTGATGATCGCCGCCGGCTACCTGGTGCGATCAGCCGCTTTTTCCGCCGCGGCGCTTGTCCGGCCGCGTCGGGGCTATGCGTTCCGCGCCCAAAGGAGCCGTCAGTTCATGGTCGAAGCCTTACGCTCGATCGTCCGTGCGAATTGACCTCATATGATTTCTGAACCTCATCTCCGTGCGTCCCAATTGCCCTCCAGACGCGGAGTGGACCAGCCACCGATGCGGGTGTTGCACGTCTACACCGAACATCGAGGCCGTGGTGGGGCGGAGCGGTTCGCTGAAATCAATATGGAGATGTCGGCCCAACGTGGTCTGGTTATCGCCAAGTTCACGCGAAAGAGTGATGACCTGCCCCAGAATCTCTGGGGGCGGATCCAGGCCGGCATGGCTGCCCTCTCGCGCGGAACGGCGCTGGCCGATCTAGAGCGGGTGCTCGACCAGTTCCAACCCGATGTCATTCACCTTTACGACTACTTCCCGCTGATTTCGGCTTGGCTGCCCGCTGTGTGTGCGGCCCGCAACATTCCGGTGGTCCTGCATTGTGTGCACTACCGGTTGACGTGCCCGATCGCCACCCACTACGCGGGCGGGCAGATCTGTAACCGCTGTAGTGGTGGCCGTGAATACTGGGCGGTGTTGAAGAACTGCCGCCAGAACCTTCCCGAGAGCGCCACGGTGGCCCTCCATAACGTCGCCGTCCGGCTGGGGCAGCCCATTGCGAAGCACGTCAGCCGCCTCATTGCTCCGTCCGAGTTCACGCGGCAATGGCTGGCCGAACAAGCAGGGATCGAATCCGGCCGCATCACCACGGTCATGCCATTTATCCGAATTCCTGACCAGGGCGTGGAGGACCCCGCGGCCGGCAAATACATTGCCTTTTCTGGCCGCTTTGCACCGGAAAAGGGCATTGCCACGCTGATTGAGGGCGCGCGTTTGGCGGGAGTGCCGTTGCGTTTATCCCGCAGTGCGGAC
>JBIKMK010000055.1:0-11705 GCA_044359315.1 Bryobacteraceae bacterium
AATAGTGGCGAAGTCCCGCATTGATCTATCCACCGTCGCCGGCCTGGGCTTGGCGACGGCGGGCATTCTGGGTGGTCTGCTGCTGGAAGGTGGCGTCCTGCAGGACGTTCTCCAGAAGACGGCGGCGCTGATCGTTCTGGGTGGCACCGCGGGTGCGGTGATGGTGGCCACCCCCTGGGCGACACTGACCGCCGCGATGCGCCGCCTGTGGCACGTCTTGATGGAGCCCCAAAGCGACCCCGCGCTGGCGATTGACGAGATCATCACGTTTGCCACCAAAGCCCGCCGCAGCGGCCTGGTGTCGCTGGATGGCGACATCAACCGCATCCCGGACCCGTTCATGCGCAAGGCGCTGACGCTGGCCGTGGATGGCTGCGACCTGCAGGAACTGCGCAAGATGATGGAGCTGGAGATCGACATGGCGGAGGGCCGGGCGGAGGCGGAGGCGCAGGTATTCGAATCGGCCGGGGGGTACTCGCCCACCATCGGGATCATCGGGGCGGTGCTGGGGTTGATCCAGGTGATGAAACGGCTGGCGGACACCGAACAGGTAGGCCACGGGATCGCCACGGCTTTTGTGGCGACGGTCTATGGCGTAGCCCTGGCCAACGTCGTGCTGCTACCGGCGGCGGCTAAGATCAAGGCTCGCATGCGCCAGGAAACGGACCGGCGCGTGCTGATCCTGGAAGGCATCTGCGGCTTGGTGGAGGGCTTGAACCCCAAATTGATCCGGCAGAAGCTGGAAGCGTTTGTGGCAGTGACGGGTCAAACCCGTCCCCCGACGGCCAAACCACCTGCACGTCGCGAGGCGGCCTAACCGGTGACGGCCTCCACCGGCAGCCGGACCTCGGCCCGCCGCCGCCGCGGTGGGGAACCTGCGTCCAACCATGAGCGGTGGCTGGTCTCTTACGCCGACTTCATCACGCTCCTGTTTGCCTTTTTTGTTGTCATGTTCGCCAACTCGCAGGTGGACCGCGAGCGCGTCTCGAGAGTTTCGGAATCAGTGAAAGGGGCGCTGGAAGGCGGTGTCCTGCCGGTTTATCTGGAAGGCTATCTGGGCCGCGCGCGCGATGTGAATGCCAAAGGACTGGGCAACCAGAAGGTGAAGGGCAATGGCGCGGCGGACGGTTTGTCGGAACTGCTGCCGTCGCTCCAATCGCTGACCCGTCAAATGGATGATGAGATTCGCGACGGCAAGCTCCAGGTGCAATTGACGCCTCGCGGACTGATGGTGAGCATGCGGGAGGCGGCGCTATTTGGCACTGGGGATGATGCCATCAGCCCGGGTGCTCACCAGATGGTTGAGAAACTGGCCGCCACCATCAACGCGCTGCCCAACCCGGTGCGGCTGGAAGGGCATACCGATTCGACGCCCATCCGCACCCCTCGCTTCCGGTCGAACTGGGAACTGTCGGCGGCGCGCGCCATCGCGATGATGGAGCTGCTGACGACCAAGTTCAACGTACCGAAGCAAAAGGTGGCGATTGCCGGGTATGCGGACACAATCGCCCTGGTGCCCAACACCACTCCCGAAGGCCGGGCCCGCAACCGGCGGGTGGACATCATCATCCTTAACCGGAACGGCCTGGGTGCGGAGCCGCAGGCCACGGCGGGGGAAGGGCCCAAGCCGGGTACCGAAGCTGCACCCATAATCAATGGTGAACCTCCCGCCGGAGCACCGAAGGGTCCAGTGGCTGCGCCCTCGAAAGCTGGGGCGGCACCGGAGGCTTCCGGCAAATCGGCTCCGCCCGACAAACCGGCCGCTACCCCGCAGCCTGCACCGTCGCGAACGGCCGCGCCAGCCAGATCCCGGGCGGAGAAGAAAGCCGGGGCCAGCCCAGGGGCCAAGAAAGCCAATCCGCTCGCCACCACCCCCGTCTCTCGAAGCACAGCAGCCAGTGACATCGCCCGAAAAGAAAAGCCTTCACCCGCTCAGTAGCGACGCCGCACGCTCTACTGGATGGCGGCCGAACTCGAGTATCAGTTGACAGGCCGCGCGCGCGGGCATAGTCTTGCTCCCATGCGCATTGTTGCTTTGTCGTGCCTCATGCTGGCTTCGGCCGCCGCCCAGACTCCAATGAAATCCGGCCCACCGCTACCGATGAAGCTGGTGGAGAACTGGGCTCAACTGCCCGCTGGCTGGAACTTGGGTGAATGTACCGGCGTCACTTGTGACCGTGATGACAATGTCTGGATCTTCAACCGCGGCCCGCACCCGGTGATCCAACTGGATCGCAACGGAAAGTTTCTGAAGGCCTGGAGCGAGGTGCCGATCAAGTCCGCCCACGGCCTCCGTGTGGACCCGCAAGGCGACGTCTGGGGCATCGATGTGGCCGGGCACATGGTGATCAAGTTCTCCCTGGATGGCCGGGTGAAGCTGGTGTTGGGCAATGTCGGCAACCGTCCGGCGGAAAACAACGACGAGAAGTACGCCTTCAACCGCCCCACGTCGGTGACCTTCGATACCGAGGGCAACTTCTACGTCTCTGACGGCTATGAAAACTCACGCGTGGTGAAGTATTCCAAAGAGGGCGACTACATCAAGCAGTGGGGAATCAAGGGGCCGGGTGACGGCCAGTTCAACCTGGTGCACGATGTGGTCTTTGATTCCGCCCAGCGGCTCTACGTCGCCGACCGCGCCAACAACCGTGTGCAGATCTTCGACCGCGACGGCAAGTGGCTGGGCAAGTGGACCGGCCTGGGACAGCCTTGGGGCCTAGCCTATTCCAAGAAGGACAATACCATCTACATGTGCGATGGCGAGAACAACCGCATCGTGAAGGTCAATCTCGATGGCCAGTTGCTGGGCCAGATCGGCAAGTTCGGCAAGGCCCCGGGCCGTCTAGATTTCCCCCACCACATGGCGATGGATTCTCGCGGAGCCCTGTACGTGGCGGAAGTGAAGAACTGGCGCGTGCAGAAGTGGGTCCCGGAATAAAGGCCGCCCCACGCAGTTTCGGCGGTGGCCCAACATTCGGCGCGCTCAGCTACTTCTTTTGATGGATGTAGATGTTGCTATTCAAGCCATCTATCGAGATCTCAGGACCACCGGAGCCCACGCGGGCCCCGGCATATTGACGAATCCGGGAGATGCGAGCCATGCCGTCCTTGGTCGTCGTGATCTGAGCGGCCATCGAGCGATCCGACATGGCGAAGTCGCTGTAGACCGGGCTGGTGGCTAATCTTTGCACTTCGCGAGGGATTGCGATTGCACCTTCAAGCGAATAGCAGACGGCCTTTCGGTTCCGGTATCTCGCGACCCAGTTCATGGGCGACAGCGATCCACTCGTCAATGATGATCTCAACATTGGCCAGTGCTTCCTGACGGGTTGGTCCATCCGCGGCACACCCAAGCAACTCGGGCACTTCCGCGATAAACGCATGGTCCTGGTTGCGCCAGTGAAGGACAACCGCATGTTTGGCGATCATAAAGCCCGGAAGAGCAGCGTTTATTGCGGGACCGGGCGGCCCATCGACTTGTAGATGCTCTCGATCGTGTCGATGTTGGCCTTGGCCTTCTTGTTCTCACCGTCGTACTTCAGCGCGGCGCGGAACTCGCGGAGGGCGGCCGGGTATTTGCGCATCGGGGGCAGCGCGTCGTTGTACATCAGGCTGTTGCCATTGGCGACGTGGGCGTCGGCCAGCACCGTCTTCACGGCGGCGGATTTCGATTTGGCGTAATCCTCTTCCAGCAGCTTGATCGCTTCGTCGAACTTCTTTTCCTTCATCAGCGCCTTGGCTTTGGCCGTGACGTCTTCGGCCAGCAGGGAAATGGCCAGGCAGATTGTCGAGATCAGTCGGGTGACACGCATAATAAAAGATTACATGTCTAAACGAATCGTCGTCGCCATTGATGGTCCGGCTGGTGCTGGCAAGTCCACCATTGCGCGGCGCATTGCCGAAAAACTCGGCTTTCTCTACATCGATACCGGAGCGATGTACCGCGCGGTAGCGCTCTGGGCGCTCCGGAATGGCTCGCAGATGGAAGACACGGCGCAACTGGAGCAGTTGGCCCTGGCCGCCGAAATCTCACTGGCCGGCGGGGTCGTGATGCTGAATGGCGAAGATGTCACCGCCGCCATCCGGACACCTGAGGTCTCGGCCGCCGCCTCCAAAGTGGCCGCCATCAGCGGCGTGCGGCGCGCACTGGTGGAAAAGCAGCGGGCCTATAGCCAGACCACTTCCGTGGTGATGGAAGGCCGCGATATCGGCACGGTGGTCTTTCCTAACGCACTGGTGAAGGTCTTCCTGGATGCTTCCGCTGCAGAACGCGCCCGCCGCCGCGGAACGGAAACCGGTGAAGAGATTGCCGCCGTCGCCCGCCAGATTGAGGAGCGGGACGCCCGCGACATGACCCGCGCCGCTTCGCCGCTGATGCAGGCACCCGACGCGGTCTATGTCGATTCCAGCGGCAAGTCGGTGGACGATGTCGAGGAAGCAATTTTGAAGCTGGTCCGCAGCCGGGCCAGCAACGGAAAAGAAGTCACGCGTTAGTCCGGCAGGCCGCCCCGGGTAAGGGAGCGGCTGCTGCGACAGACAGCTCAGAGGCAAGTACGAAAGGGTATGGCATTGGATCGTTTGTTGTTGATGAAGTTTGGCGGCACCAGCATGGGCTCCGCCGACCGGATGCGGGTGGCGGGCGAGATCATCGCGCGCGAAGCGAAGATGCGGCCGGTGGCCGTGGTGGTGTCAGCGATGTCGAAGGTCACCGACACGCTGCTCGAAACTCTGCGGCATGCCGAAGGCGGAGACCGCCCGGGCGTCGAGACCAACCTGAAAAAGCTGGAAGACCGGCATGTCGAGACGGCCCGGGCCCTGTTGACGGAAGCCTCCGCCGCCGCCGCGATGGCCGAAATCACCGCGATGATCGGCGAAGTGGACCGCATCGCCAAGGGTGTCGAGATGCTGGGCATCCGCCCGCCGCGCTCCGTGGATGAAGCCGTGGCCGTGGGTGAGCGGCTGTCCGCCCTGCTGATGGCGGCCCATCTGAACGATACGGGTGTTTCAGCCACCGCGGTGAATGCGCGGGAAGTGATTGTCACCGATGCCGTGTTCGGCAATGCCACGCCGCTGCTGGATGCCACACGGGTGAAAGCCGGTCAAAGGCTGAAACCCGCGCTGGAGGCCGGGACGGTGCCCATCGTCACGGGCTTCAACGGAGCCACCGCCGATGGCCGGCCCACCACGCTGGGCCGTGGCGGATCAGATTTTTCCGCCTCGATCTTGGCGGGAGCGCTGGATGCGGCGGAGCTGTGGATCTGGACCGATGTGGACGGTATCATGTCGGCCGACCCGCGTCTGGTAAAGGACGCCCGAGTCCTCGATGTCATCACCTATCGCGAAGCGGCGGAACTGGCCTATAACGGCGCTAAGGTGCTGCACCCACGCACGCTGGCTCCCTTGATGGAGCACGGCATCCCGGTGTGGAGCAAGAACAGCTTCAATGTCAGCGCCCCCGGCACCCGGATCGTGCCGCACATCGAAGGAGCCTTGGGGGCCAAGGCTGTCACGTCCATGGCCAACGTGGCGTTGGTGTCGATAGAACCGGCCAGTGCCGAGATCAACGGCACGCTGATCATCGGCCGGGCCATGGCCGCGATTGCGCAAGCCAACGTCGAGGTGTTGACCTTCTTGAGCTCCAGCTATCAGCAGAATTTCTGCTTTCTGGTCCGCAAGGACGAACTGGCCACCGCACTGACAGCGCTCGAATCAGCGCTGTCGCTCGAATTTGCGCATGGCTATCTGGGTGCACCCGAAGTGGATGAGCAGGTGGGCCTGCTGGCGGTGGTCGGCGAAGGCATGAAGGGGCAGACCGGCTTGGCCGGCCGCGTCTTCACGGCCATCTCCCGCGCCCAGGTCAACATCATCGCTATCGCCCAAGGCGCCAGCGAACTGACGATCGGTATTGTCGTCCGGCGTGAAGGTCTGGAACTGGCCGTTCAAGCGGTCCATGCCGAATGCGGGATGGGCACGGCTTAGTTTGTATCCGCGATTGGCTGCCCTTTCCGGGCTATTCCGGCCGCGTCCGGCGAGGAATGGCGCGGAAGGGCGGCCATTATTGACGCGCGCGGGCGATGTCTGGTTGCAGTCGGGGCGTTGGTCTGGTAGTTTAGAACTTAAGCGGTTGCCGTGCCGTCCGGCCGGTTTTCCCCTCCGAACTGAATGGATCAAAAGACGCTCCAGGTCGTAGCTGATCTTCTGCTCGCGGCCGTCCCCACCACGCTTCTGGTGGTGATACTCCACTTTTATTTGAAAGCGGTGCTTTTCCGGCCGCTGGAGAAGACGCTCGCTGACCGGCATGCCGCCACGCAAGGCGCGGTGGATGCGGCCAATCAGGCGTTAAAGCGGGCCGACCAGAAGGCA
Organism: Bryobacteraceae bacterium; assembly: GCA_044359315.1. GTDB lineage: Bacteria > Acidobacteriota > Terriglobia > Bryobacterales > Bryobacteraceae > JAPKYZ01. The sequence goes on from JBIKMK010000055.1 coordinate 6,364, forward strand.
GCTGAATATGATGCCGCTCTGCGCCAAGCGCGGGGCGAGATCCTGCGTGAGCAGGAAGCGCAGCGGCGCCGCTTGGCGGAAGATCAGTCGGCAGCGTTGACCGCCGCCAAGGATCAAGCCGGCAAGATGATTGCCGAAGCCCGCTTGCAATTGGATGCGGAACTGGCTGCGGCCAAACAGAACCTGGCTGCGGAAGCCGAGCGTTTGGCCGACGCCGTGACGGCCTCTGTTCTCCAAGGGAGCCGCAATTGAAAACCATCTCCTCGCATTTAGCCCGGCTCTCCCTGCTCGGCTTGGTCTCCGTGGTGATGTCCACCACGCCCGTGTGGGCGCAGGAAGGCCACGCCCCTTCAACGGAAGCACATGGCGCTCCGGCCAGCGAAGGCGGCCATAGTGACCTGACTACCTGGAAGTGGATCGATTTTGCCATCTTGGCCGCAGGCTTAACGTACCTTGTGGTGAAGACCGCCGGACCTTACTTCCGGTCGCAAAACGAAGCCATCCGGACGGGCATTGAAGATGCACGACGGGTAAAGGCAGAATCGGACGCGAAGGTCGCCCAGATTGAGCAGCGCCTGAAGAATCTTGACCAGGAGATCCAGGCCTTCCGCACTGAGTCCACCCAGCTGGTGGCCCGTGAAGCGGACCGCCTGCAGCAGGAAACAGCCCAAACGATGGCTCGGCTGGAAGCGCAGACCGCCTCGGAGATTGCCTCGCTGGGCAAAGCGGCCCGTGCGCAATTGAAGGCGGAAGTGGCCGGCTTGGCCATCGCCATCGCGCGGCAGCGCCTCGCGGCGGGGATTCCGGCAGAGACGCAGTCCGGCTTGATCAGCCGTTTTGTTGGTCATTTGAAGAAGGTGGCAGCTTAATATGTCACTGGCAATTGCCTCACGCTACGCCCGGGCGCTGGCCGACCTGGCGTTTGACCCCAAGAATCAGGTTGATCCCGATGTCCTGGCCCAGGAAGTAACTTCCTTTGTGGCCGAGTATGAAGGCTCCGCGGCCCTGCGGGAGATCATGGCCACACCGGCCGTGGCTCTGGCTAAGAAGCGGGCCGTGGCGGCTAAGATTGCAGACGTACTGAAGCTATCGGACGTCACCAAGCGTTTTCTGTACGTGGTGATTGAGCATGGCCGCATGCGCAATCTGAAGTTGATCCACGCAGCATTTTTGGATCAAGTGGATGCGCGTCGCGGTGTCGTGAAGGCGGAAGTGTTTTCCGCTCAGGAGTTGGGTGAAAGTGAACGGGCACTGCTCGAAAGCGGCTTAGCCGCCCGGACCAGTTTGCGGATCCGGCCCGAGTACAAGATTGATTCCACCTTATTGGGTGGCGTGCTGGTACGGATGGGATCGACGGTTTACGACGGTTCGGTGCGTGGCATGTTGGCAGGGTTGGCGGCACAGGCTGGTGCGCCGGTTTAGGTGCAGCTCTGCAAGTGACAAGATTTTCGGATTTAGGCTTCTAGAAGGTTAACGGGGCATGGCTCAAATTCAGGCAGATGAAATCGCGCGTCTGCTGCGCGGTGAGATTGAAAACTATGATCAGGCGGTCAACGTCTCCGAAACCGGAACGGTGATCTCGGTCGGTGACGGTATCGCTCGTGTCCACGGGCTGGAACGCGTCATGGCGGGCGAATTGATCGAGTTCCCGCACGGCGTCTCCGGCTTGGCGTTGAACCTGGAAGAAGACCAGGTGGGCGCCGTGTTGATGGGCGACTACACCGACATCAAGGAAGGCGACGAAGTCCGCCGCACGGGCCGCATTATGTCGGTGCCGGTGGGCAAGGCCATGATTGGCCGCGTCGTCAACGCTCTCGGCCAGCCGATTGACGGCAAGGGTCCGATTGAGACCACTGAGTTCAACTCGATCGAGCGCCTGGCGCCCGGCGTTGTGGATCGCCAACCGGTGAAGCAGCCGATGCAGACCGGCATCAAGGCCATCGATTCGATGATCCCGATCGGCCGCGGCCAGCGCGAATTGATCATTGGCGACCGCCAGACGGGTAAGACCGCCATCGCGCTCGACACGATCATCAACCAAAAGGGCGGCGACATGATCTGCATCTACGTCGCGATCGGCCAAAAGCGGTCGACCGTGGCGCAGGTGGTGAAGACGCTTGAAGAAGCGGGCGCGATGGAATACACCATCGTGGTGGCCGCCACTGCGTCCGATCCGGCCCCGATGCAGTATCTGGCTCCGTTCTCGGGTTGCGCCATCGGTGAGTACTTCCGTGACCGCAGCGGCCACGTCCTGTGCGTCTACGACGATTTGTCGAAGCACGCCGCGGCGTATCGCGAAATCTCGCTGCTGCTCCGCCGTCCTCCCGGCCGCGAAGCCTTCCCCGGCGACGTATTCTACTTGCACAGCCGTTTGCTGGAGCGTGCCGCGAAGCTGAACGATGAGTTGGGTGGCGGATCGCTGACTGCCCTGCCCTTCATTGAGACGCAGGCGGGTGACGTTTCGGCCTACATTCCCACCAACGTGATCTCGATCACCGACGGCCAGATCTTCCTCGAAGCCGACATGTTCAACTCGAACGTCCGTCCGGCCGTCAACGTCGGTATCTCGGTCAGCCGCGTGGGTGGCAACGCCCAGATCAAGGCGATGCGTCAGGTGGCGGGTTCGCTCCGTTTGGAACTGGCCCAGTATCGCGCCCTGGCCGCGTTCGCCCAGTTTGGTAGCGATCTCGACAAGGCCTCGCAGCAACAGATTACGCGCGGTGCGCGTTTGACGGAACTGCTGAAGCAGCCCCAGTACAAGCCGCTGTCGGTGGAAAAGCAGATCATCACCATCTTTGCGGGCGTCAACGGCTTCTGCGACGATCTCCCGATCGAGCAAGTCCGTCCGTTCGAAGCGGGCCTACAAAGCTACATTGATGGCGCGCACTCGCAGATCCTGGCCGACATCCGGACCAAGAAGGCGATTGACGACGACCTGAAAGCGCGCATGACCAAGGCGTTTACCGAATACAAGCAGCGCTTCGTCGAAGAGCGCAAGAGCGCCAAGTAAGCGGAACCAAGGAACAACCGGCTTTAGCCCATGCCCTCCCTTATCGATATCCGCCGCCGCATCCGCTCCGTCAAGAACACGCAGCAGATCACCAAGGCCATGAAGATGGTGGCCGCGGCGAAACTGCGCCGTGCGCAGGACCGGGTGATCAACGCCCGGCCGTATTCGAAGATGTTGTTCGCCACGCTGGCGGAAGTGGTTTCGGCGGCGAAGTCCCACGAGGAAGCGGCCCAGAATCCGCTGCTGGAAGTGCGGGAAGAAAAGCGCATTGCGCTGATCGTCCTCACCTCTGATCGCGGCTTGGCGGGTGCATTCAATTCCAACGTCCTCAAGGCTGCGATGCAGTTCATGATGGAGCGTCCGGGATGTCAGTTTGTGATTGAAGCCGTGGGCCGCAAGGCGCGCGATTTCTTTACCCGTCGCGAAATGAACTTATCCGGCGAGCATGTCGGCATCATCGAGAAGGCCCGCTACGCCGATGCGGCCCGCATCGCAGCGCCCATCGTCGAACGCTACGCCCAGGGCGAAGTGGATGCCGTCTACATCATCGGCAACGAGTTTAAGTCGGTGATCTCACAAAAGCTCACCACCGTGAAGCTGCTGCCGGTCCAGGTGCCGGAAGAAGGCGAAACGGCCAGCTTTATTTTTGAGCAGCCGCCCGCCGAACTGTTGGCCGGACTGCTGCCACGCTATGTCGGCACCATTTTGAACCAGGCGATGCTGGAATCCGCCGCCAGCGAACACGCGGCGCGGATGACGGCCATGGAAGCGGCCTCCACCAATGCATTGGACGTGATTGAGAAACTGACGTTGAACATGAACCGTGTCCGTCAGGCATCGATCACCCGGGAAATCATCGAAGTAGTTAGCGGCGCAGAAGCCCAGTAGAAGGAAACACGCATGTCAGATTCCAATCTTTACGTCGGAAAAGTCATTCAGGTGGCCGGGCCGGCGGTGGATATTCAGTTCGACGAAGGCTTTCTGCCCGTCATCCGCACCGCCATCCGCATCACCAGCGAAGGCTACGATGTCCCCACGCCCATTGATGTGATCTGCGAAGTGGCCCAGCACATCGGCGAGGGTCGCGTTCGTACGATCGCTCTGCAGCCCACCGAAGGCATGGTTCGCGGCATGAAGGCGGCCAGCCTGGGCGCGCCGGTGTCGGTGCCGGTCGGCAAGGAGACCCTGGGCCGCGTGCTGAACGTCATCGGTGAGCCGGTGGACGGCATGGGTCCGGTGAACGCCAAGATGCGGTACCCGATTCACCGCTCTGCCCCCACTTTTGAAGAGCAGTCCACCGAACTGAAGATGTTCGAAACCGGCATCAAGGTCATCGACTTGCTGGAGCCTTACTTGCAAGGCGGCAAGATCGGCCTGTTCGGCGGCGCCGGCGTCGGCAAAACCGTCGTCATCATGGAGTTGATCAACAACCTCGCCATGCAGCACGGCGGTGTGTCGGTGTTCGCCGGCGTGGGTGAGCGCACTCGCGAAGGCAACGACTTGTGGCTGGAGTTCCAGGAATCGGGCGTGATTGATCCGCACGATTACACCAAGAGCAAAGCCGCTTTGATCTACGGCCAGATGACTGAGCCCCCCGGGGCCCGTCTCCGCGTCGGCTTGACCGGCCTGACCGTCTCGGAATACTTCCGCGACGAAGAAGGCCAGGACGTGCTGCTGTTTATTGACAACGTGTTCCGCTTCACCCAGGCGGGTTCGGAAGTGTCGGCGCTGCTGGGCCGCATGCCATCCGCCGTGGGTTATCAGCCCAACTTGGCCACCGAAATGGGCGAAATGCAGGAACGCATTACCTCCACCAAGAAGGGTTCGATCACGTCCGTGCAGGCCATCTACGTGCCCGCCGACGACTACACCGATCCGGCCCCGGCCACCGCGTTCGCCCACTTGGACGCGACGACGAACCTCTCGCGCGACATCGCCGCTCTGGGTATCTACCCGGCCGTTGATCCGCTGGCCTCTTCGTCCCGCATTCTCGACCCGCGCATCATCGGTGACGACCACTACGGCGTCGCCCAGGCCGTGAAGCAGATTCTGCAGCGCTACAAGGACCTGCAGGACATCATCGCCATTCTGGGTATCGACGAATTGTCGGAAGACGACCGCCAGACCGTGGCCCGCGCCCGTAAACTGCAGCGCTTCCTGTCGCAGCCGTTCTTTGTGGCCGAACAGTTTACCGGCTTCAAGGGCAAGTACGTCAAACTGGCCGACACCATCAAGGGCTTCAAGGAAATCTGTGAAGGCAAGCACGACGCGCTGCCGGAACAGGCCTTCTACATGGTGGGAACCATTGAAGAAGCCATCGAGAAGGCCGCCA
>JBIKMK010000599.1:0-3318 GCA_044359315.1 Bryobacteraceae bacterium
CAGGATCACCCGGCGCTGTTGCACCGCTCCCTCCGCGTCGTACTGCTTCACAGAGCGGTAACGCTTGACCGTGTAGCGCTGCGCGGCGTCGGAAAAGTTCTCCACCAGCACCTTGCGCCCATCGCGTGAGCCAGCCGGTTGGTAGCGGAAGATGCACAGGCTGCCGTCGGGAATCTCGGGTTCCATGGACCGGCCATCGACGCGCGCCACAAACATCTGGCCGTCAATCCGCTGTTCCTCGGGCACTTCCACCCACCGTTCGGCATCCTCGGCAAAGGCCTCTGGTGTCATGGCCGCCCCCCACGATCCTGCCGCCGCCGCCAGCGCGACCACCGGCAAGTGTGTGGTGTATCTCTGGACCGTCGCCGAGATGTGGCGGTCATAGGCGCGGGCCACGGCGCGGTCCAGCGAATCCACCAGGATCACATCGGGATCGGAAAGCCGGAAGGTGTTGGACAACGACGAATAAACCCAATGCAGAAAAGACCCTAGGCCCATTTCCTGCAACTTTTGATTGAGGTCACGCGCCATCGCATGAAGATCGATGGTGTCGGTATCCGGAGTGAACTGATCCCAATCACGGCGCAGACGCAGACGCGCGTCATCTTCGGTCCAGACCAATACACCACAGGCTAACCCCGGTTGCCCGGGGAGGTGTAGTTCTACTAGAGCGAATTTACCCGCACTTGGCGTCGATAGGGAAGCCATCTCTCATATGACAGATCGGCTACCGCGACGCTTCTTTGACTCCTGCGTCGCGCAAACAACCTGCCCTATGGATTATAAGGGTAATATCCCGTTCGTGCACGGACCTTCGCCGTGGGGAAGCGGGGAACTTCGACCCGGATCTTGCGGAATACCTTCGGTTTGACGTCCGTACTGTCCGGCGTGTACCGCATGATGTACTGCGTGGTGATCTCGCCAGTGACGTTCGCCACAGCCTTAAACAGGCCCTGCGCGATCGCCGAAGCGTAGCCGCCGGTCCCCACTTTGAGCGCGTAGTTACCCTCATCGGAGGGGGTGGACAAATACCCCGAAACGTCCTTGTAGACGTTCTGAAGGGGGTATTCGACACGGCCGCCCGTCTCCTCCGCCAGCTTCACCAGATTCTTCTCGCCGTCCGAACCAAAGCCGAAGGCGGTGGTGGAGACGCCGTAAATGGTCACCAGATTCCGCTGGGCCAGTTCGAGAACTTCATCCAGCGACTTCTTGCTGGCATTGTCATGACCATCGCCAACAATCACGATGATGCGCCGCGGTTCCACCGGCTCACCCTTCACCAGCGTGCGGCTGGTGCAGGCGATATAGACGGCGTCGTACATCGCCGCCCCGCCGCCGGGCTTCATCTTGCGGACCTTTTCCAGCACCTTCTCCGCATCGGTGGTGGTGTTGGCCAGCAGTTCCGCGTCGCTGGAATAGCCGATCAGGTAGCCGGCATACTTGGGCTGCCCCGGCAGCAGCGTGAAGATCAGTTCCTCCACCGCCTCCTGAAACTTCTTCCACTGCAAGCGGTTGGCATTCGATTGGTCAACCAGAAAACCAACCACCACCGGTTGATTGCGTTCCCGCGAAAAGTACCGGATGTTCTGCAGCTTGTTCTCGTCGTAAACCTCGAAGTCGGATTGCTCCAAGTCGCCGACAAACCGCCCCTTGTCATCGGTCACCGTCACCGGCACGATCACCTCGCTGACACTCGCCGCCAACGCGTCACTCTGCACTTTGGGCCGGGCACCGGGTTTGTCCTGGGCCACGCCGATTGTGGGCGCGGTCAAGGCCGCTGCCGGAACCACTGATGCCAGGAAGTCACGTCGCTTCATAAAATCCTTCATGGGCGTGGCGCATCCAGAACCGCCGCTTGCCGGTCGCGCGCCAACCGCCTACGCCCCATTATAAGAGTCCCAACGGTAAGCAAAGCTCCCGCGAACGTCATAATTCCGCCCACTAGCACCGAATTGGGCGAATATCGCAGTTCGACGTGGTGAAATCCTCGTTCGAGTACAACGCCGCGCACGATGCCGTTGACTGTTAGTACTTCCTGCGCTTGCCCATCCACCCGCGCTTTCCAGCCGGGATACGCCACATCGCCCAATACCAGGAGTCCGCTGCACTTCATGTCCGCCGCGATCACTACCTCCCCCGAATACTGCCGCAACAAAGCCGTACGGTCACCACGGCAAGTCTCCAGCGGCAGTTCCCGATCCATTACGGCACCCTGGCTGAGGTCAAAGGAGCTGTCCCGCAGCAGCCGGCCGCGGTCGGCCGCCGTCGTGGCCCGAAACGTCTGATGCACTGTCCAGACGCGCGGTAGGCCGCCCTCCATAGGATAGACGTTCAGCCCATGCGCCCCTTGGAACACGGCCGTTTGCTTCGGGTCCAGTGGAGCCTTACCCACCCAGTGCGTCACTCCCACCAAGCGGCGCACGTAGGGGTCATGCAGACCGGCGTCGAGTATATTCGCCGTCAAGCTCGCCAGGTAGCCGCCGTAAACATCGACGCCCATCCAGTCACCCAGGTTGTGTTTGGCCACGGCATCATCCAGCATGATGCGCACCGGCTGTGGCTGCTGGCGCAAGTAGTCCACCACTTCCTGGTGGAGCGCCATGTTCTTCAAGTAGGGGGTCGGCGCCGGATCGTAACGGTTGGGCCAGTAGTAGGGGGCCATCAGGGACAATTCGAGAAAACAAACCACCGCCATGGCGCGAGGCGAAAATCGTGAGGCGGCCATCACCAGCATCAGCAAGGCCGTCATGATGGGGCGCTGGTCAGGCACCGCGCTCACTCCGTGGGTAACCGCCCAGCCGGCGTAGAACAGCAACACCACAGCCGCTCCGCCCGCCACCAGCCACCGCCACAGTGGAGTGGCCAGGCGCGGCAGATCAGAAATGCCTAAGGCGGCCAGCGGGGCCAGGCCGAGGCTGAAGATCACAACGGCCATCGAAGGCGACCGGGCCTTCTCCACCATCGGGACCAGGCTGTAGAAGAGTCCTTCGACACCACCAAACTGCGACAACGAATAGACCAGACCGGCACCGGCCAGGGCCGCAAAATACGTATGCTTGCGCCAAGCCGCCGCCGCCATCAACAGTGCCGCCAGGCCCACAAAGCTGCTCGTGTTGAAGTTGAGACCAGGTATGATAATCCCTAGAATCGAAAGCGGTTGGAAGCCATACTGCTGATGGATGAAGTACGGTACCACCTGCTTCCAGTCAACGGGTTCCGCCAGGCCCACCCATCGCTTCGCCAGACGGCCATATTCCATCGCCGGAACCAGCTGAAGTCCTGCCATCAGAGCAACAATCACGCTAAACAGCAAGAGAT
>JBIKMK010000056.1:0-11704 GCA_044359315.1 Bryobacteraceae bacterium
CGATCAGGCACACCGCCGCCGACCGCTCATCTTCGGCCGGCGTAAAGTAGCGCCCCATATCCACGGTCCGCGTGTCGATCGTGGCCATGTTAGGCGTCTGGCCGGTGATGCTGACGTCGGTGAGTTCTTTGTTGCCGTACCGTGCCCGGGCGGAGTAGCTGGCCGTGCCCCCTGTTTCCGCACACAGCCGGCATCGTTCCGCTACAAACTGCAGGTCGGCATACTCTATCCGGCGATACTTCTGGCTCTTGATGATGACGTCAAAGTCCGCCGTGGCAAAAGGAGTTTTGGCCACCTGGAAAACGTTGGTGCCCAGGTTGGCCACCTTCTGTTCGACGTAAGTGTTAGCGCCCTCGACAATGGTCATCACCGTGATCAAAGTCGCCACACCCATCGTCAAGCCCAGAGTAGTCAACGCCGCCCGCAACCGGTGCGCGCGCAACGCCTCAATGCTTTGCGAAATGGTGTCCGGAAAGGTGAGCATGGGCCAACCGCGCGGCGCAAAACGGGCCCTTTAAGGCGCACGCGTTATCTTCAGATTAACTGAACCAGCCCAGTGCCGCCCAAACCAAACCGCCGTGGCACCGGCAGACGGCTCGCCCACCGCGCCACTGCCTCACGCTGTGCCGCGAGTAATGGAGCGGAGTGCCCTCCTTGCTCACCCGTGCCCTCATGCCCGTGGGGATGATCGAGGCCGTTACGCTGCGAGCCCGTGGGAGGTAACGATAGTACCGTTGACCTCTCGCAGTCTACGGGGACAGGACCTGTTAGGCTCATCGTCAGATGAAGTTGCCGAACGGTGATCGGGCCATTGTCGACGACCGAAAGCTTCAGGAGTATTGTTTGAACTTCCAGCACGCGCGTGGCCGGAACAAGGCCCGTGTGTTTGCCGCATTCGGAATTCATCAATCCGATGCCCATGTGCTCAGAGAGGCGCTGCTCCAAGCGGCGATGGAAGCCGAGGCTGTGGAAGGCGTCAGCAATGCCTATGGCCGGCGCTACATCGTCGATTTCGATCTGGTCCATGATTCTCGAGCGCCGAGGGTTCGTAGCACGTGGATCATCCGAAGTGGAGAGGTCTGCCCTCGGTTGACCAGTTGCTATGTACTATGAAGGGAAGGAGTAAGGTTCGTCATGCCCGCCTTGGAGTCACTTTCTGTGGTCGCACTTCTGGAAGACCTGCCCGAAGAGGGGCTGGCTCGGGGCCAAGTGGGCACGGTGGTTGAGACTTGGGCTCCAGGCGTCTACGAGGTGGAATTCTGCGATGACAACGGCCGGGCGTACGCGATGGTGGCCTTAAGGGCTGACCAGCTGATGCGGCTCCACCACCAACCCGCCCACCAAGCCGCTTAGCGGCCAGCCACCGCCTCAACGGCCCGCTACTGCCCGGAAAGCCGCTTCCGGTACTCTTCCTTAGCGAAATCGTAGGCCTGGTTGAACTCCGTCACCTCGCTCGGCCGGATGCGGCCCAGCTTGGCGTTGCGGCATTGGTCGACGGCGCGGAGGCACCATTCGATGCTCTGCCGCTCCCTGACCGGCTTGTTGCCGACCGTCACCCAGATCGGATTGGTGTGCGAACTGGGGATCACTCGCAGCGCCACCCAGGAACTGCGCGGGATGTTGACGTTGAAGGCGACGTCGCGCGGCGTGCCGTCGGCCTCAATCTCCTGGCGCGCGACCGCGATGCCGTTCACTACCAGTTCCACCGGGACCCGTCGCGTGGCGCCCACGCGAGCGCGTTCGACATGCCAGTACGGCTTCTGGTCCGCGGGCCGCGCCCGGAGTTCGGCATTGGGCTTTTCATCCAGCAGCGCGGCCACTTGGGCGGTTACCTTCACGCTACCCGGAGCGCTCAATTCGATGTCCTGCCCCGTACCCATCTCGACGCCATTCACCTTAAAGTCGATCAAGTGGCTGCGGCCATCGGAGACGTAGTTGCGGCCTTGCTTGATGCCTTGCACCCAGTCGTCGTAGTCCAGCGCGGCCTGCCGGACATAACTGCGGCCCAGGCCCACGCGCTCATCGTAGATACAGGGGAAGTCCGTCTCACCACTAATCCGCGTGCGATAGCCGGCGTTTAGCGTGTGGTACCAGATGTTCAGCTCCCAGTGATAAGGCGTATCGACGGCGGAGATCACGTCGGTCAAGCCATGGGTGACGCTGGCGATGTACTCGTTGGCCCCGATGCCATCAAAGGGCGGCATCTCATAGCTCAACAACTTTTCTTCCTTGATCGGCAAGCCCCAGCCGGAGTGCGTATAGCCCACCACCGCGCCTTGCTGCTTGGCCCAGCGCAAGATGGGCATGCCCCAAGTGGGCCAATCGTCAATGCGTTCCAGACCCTTGTACTCCATCTGCTTCACCTGAAGCAGCAGCAGGTGGCCGGTGTGGCTGGATGGGTGGCCGGAGACTTCGACGTCGTACCGGATGCGGTTGTCGTTGGTCGAAACTTCGTTGTCCTTGCCTTCAAAGAAAGTCTTTTGGAAGTACCAGCCGGGGCCCCAGGTGAGCACGCTGCCGATTTTGAGATCTTCGCCCAGCACATGCCGCATCATGTCCTTGGGGTAGACGCCTTCGGTGGGCCGCTCATAGTGGGAGCAGCCGGCGGCGTGGATGTGATGGTCGCCCGAAAACCAGCGCGGCTTGCCGGGCGCGGGGTTGGCCGGGTCGATCCAGCGTTCCAGTTGAAAGGCGACTTCCTGCGGCTGGTCGCCAATGGTGACGGTCTGCTTCTTCTTGCGATACTCGGGTCCGCGCGAGTATTCAAAGGTGTACTGCCCCGGCGGCAGCAGGATAGTTTCGCCATCCTCGCGGTAGACCTGCGGGTGGAAGAAGAAGTCGCCGCCCAGCCGCTTGGCGGGCGAAGGATACACCCGGCCCAGTTGGTCCCGCACTTCAAAACCGGCCATCTGCGGACGCCCGTCGTAATCCTTGACGCGGAGCTTCACCGCGGTGGACGCCTTTGCCGTGAACAGAATGTCCACTTCGCTGCGGAAGCCCAGGTCCTGCGAGCCCTGGCCGACATCGAAGATCAGCTTGGCTTCGCGCTTGCCCGCATCGCGCGAGAAGACCTGAATGATCCGGTACTCCAGCGCGAGGCCGCTCAAGTGGACCTTCATCGGTTGCTTGTTGAACATCCGCAGGTCGATCCATTGGCGGTTGACGGCCCCGGCTGGCGAGTTGGCCAGTTGACCCGCATTGGGCGAAGTCGCGGCCAGCACGGCCGTCAACCCGGCTTCATTGTGGACCTTCACCAGAAACGTCCGCCAGCCGTTCTGCATCAGCTCCGCTTTGGCCTCGCCCTGCTCCACCTTGACGCGCGCCTCCGGGTTGATGTTGACGCCGATGAGGCACAGCTTGTCGAGGATGTTCTGGATGTCGGTGACGGTGCGCGCGGTGGCCAGGGATCGCTGAGCGGCGATCTGCGGCTCACCCAGTATTTCCAGGGCTTGCAGCACCCGCTGCGCCTGCGCGGCCAACGGCTGCAGTTCGACGTTCGAGACCAGGGGCAGCTCTTCGGCCATGGCGCAGGGCAGCACCAGAGCAAGAGCAAAAGTCAACGTGCGCATCAGCACCTCCCAGGGAGCGGCGGAGACCGCCTGGAGGGAATTTATCAGATCGCCCGTGCTAACGGGGCGCGGGCATGCCGTAGGCCGCCCACTCTTCTTTGGCCGGGCCGTAAATGCCGGGAACCGTCAGACCCGCCTGCCGCATCAGCACGGTCATCTGGCCCCGATGGTGGTTCTGGTGGCCCATCAACGCGTCCAGCACCGTGCCGCGCGTCCAGGACTCGCCGTACATCGGTACTTCGTCGAGCAGCATCGCATCGGTCCAATGCGCTTTCAATTCATCGACCACCGCCTGCGCCGCTTTCGCATAGGTGGCAGCGATATCGGCCGCACTGACCGGGATCTCCTGGCCCTCATGAGTGACGTGAATCGCAAGGCCGGCCTGCGTCATCATCTCGCTGGGCGTTTCCGCGATGTGCCAAGCGAGTTCGCCCAGCGAGCGGCCTTCCGGTGTGATCCGTTGCGCCAGCGAGGCGTCGGTAAGCGCGGACATCACCTTGCCCGTGGCCTCCATTTCGTAGGCCCAGTCCTTGTAAAAGTCTTCTAATTGGCGAAACATGCTTCTGTATCTAAACCGATCACGCGGCGGGCGTCAAGCGGGGGATGATGGAGCTATGGCACTGGAATTCACCACCTCCTATCTGCAAGACTCCATCGCGGTCTTTCATCAATACAAGAAGCTGGCCGAGCGTGCGATGGACCAGCTAACCGAGGAGCAGTTTACGGCCGTGCTGGACCCGGAGATGAACTCGGTCGCCCTGATCGTCAAACACATGGTGGGCAACATGCGCTCGCGCTGGACCGACTTTTTGACCACCGACGGCGAGAAGCCAGACCGGAACCGCGATTCCGAATTCGAAGCCCCGCCCGCGACGCGAGCGGAAGTGCTGGCGCTGTGGGATGAGGGCTGGTCGCTCGTCTTCGCCACGCTCGACAGCCTGACCGACCGCGACCTCACCGCCACCATCACCATCCGCGGTGAAGCGATGTCGGCCATGCAGGCCATCAACCGGCAAGTGGCCCACTACGCCTCCCATGTTGGACAAATCGTCTTCCTGGCCAAGCACCTACAGAGCAAGCACTGGAAGCCGCTCAGCGTGCCGCGCGGCCAGTCGGCCGCCTACACGCGGAAGGTATTTTCGGGAGAAGCAAGCCAGCGGTAGACGAGACTTCGACGGCTCTTCTTGTATAGTCAATGTAGAGCCACATGTTCAGCGATACCCAGGTTTCGAAATGGGGCAATAGCCTCGCCATCCGGCTTCCGCAGGCCGTCTTGAAGGCGGCCCAGTTGTCTGAAGGAGACCGCTTGGCACTCGACGTCAATGCGGATGGAAGCATCGTGCTCCGCGCCCTGGCTCCGCGTTACTCGTTGGAGGAACTGGTGGCTGGGATCACTCCCAAGAACCGGCATGAGGCGGTGGATTGGGGCAAGCCCCAGGGCGAGGAATCCTGGTAGTGGCGGCCTATGTCCCCGATGCCGGTGATGTCATCTGGCTGACGTTTGATCCGCAAGCGGGCCATGAGCAAGCAGGACGCCGTCCGGCACTGGTGCTCAGCCCACGCCTCTACAACCAACGCTCCGGGTTGATGCTGGCTTGTCCGATCACCAGCCAAGTGAAGGGCTATCCTTTCGAGGTGCCGGTTTCCTCCGGGAGCATCGCCGGTGTGATTCTGGCCGATCAGGTGAAGAGTCTCGATTGGAAATCCCGCCGGGCGGAGCGTGCTGGCGTGGCAGGCGACGCGGTGTTGGCCGAGTTGCGGGCGCGGTTAGCCCCGCTGCTGGGTTACGAAGGGCACTAACCCTTGGTGATGTGCAAAATCTCCTCGGTCAGCCCGGAGAAGGCGTCAAAGGCCGTCCCGGAATAGCCGTACTTTTGCTTGAGCGTGGTGTACTTCAGGTGGAAGTTGGCGGCTTCGGCGATGTGGACGCTATCAGGGATGAACGGTGCCAGCACTTTAGGGTAGCCCGAGTGCTCGTTCAGCATTTCGAGCGTGGCGTTGTGCAGGTTGCTGACTGATTTGTAGCGGCCGATGACGATCCCCAGCGGCTTGATCTTGCGTTCAATGCGTTTGGAGAATTCGCGCACCTTGTCGAGGATCGGCTTGACGCCGTAGGTGGAGAGCACGTCCGGGATGACGGGAATCAGGAAGCCGTCGGCGATGCGCAGGCCGTTCAGCGTCACCGTGCCGAGAGAGGGCGGGCAATCGAGCAGCACATAGTCATAGTTCTCGGTCACCTTGCTGGCTGACCGCCACAGCACGTCGGCCGAGCTCTTCAGTCGGTAGGAGGCGGGCGACACGGGCGGAATCTGATCCTGCAAGTCGATCAGGTCCAGGCTGGAGGGGATCATGTCCACCGAGGTAACGGAATCGACGTTGCCCACTTGCTGCTGGACACAGGCGCCCAAATCGAAGCGGCCCTTGCGATCCTCCACCTCGTGCCGGAACAGGCCGGCGAGTGTCAGATCCTGTTTGTTCAGCTGCTTCCACTTCTCCTGCCCGATCAGCATGAGGGTGGAGTTGGTTTGCGGGTCCAGGTCCATCACCAGGACGCGTTTGGCATGGTGGGCGGACAGCATCTCTGCCAAGGCGACCGTCAGCGTCGTCTTGCCGACACCGCCTTTCAGGTTGATGATCGCAATCACCTTGGGCATAGAACCCAATTTAGCCTATCTGCCGCTGGTCTGGAAATGAAAAGGCCGCCCCGAAAGGCGGCCTTTACTAACTGCTGGGGAGATTAATTGTTATTCGCTCAGGTGGAAGGTGCCCACAAAGGCGGAGCGCTTCTGGCTGGACCAGCGGGTGCCCAGGTCCATGCCGGTGTACTTGTTCTCGGCGGCAAAGGCCGGCATCGCGTGGTCGACGTTGGTCAACGGCGAGTACCAGACTTCTTCGTGACGGCAGATCTGATCGGTCTCGACCAGCGGGCGGGTCTCAATCTGAGCCAGTTCGCCAGCGGTCAGCTTGACCCGCATGGAGTGGATGTTGTTGTTGGCCACTTCGATCTTCACCGGACGCGTCTGCACGGCCACGACGTCCTGCAGCAGGTCGCCGGACATCCGCTTGGCAAAGCCAATCAGAGCGGCCTTCTGTTCCACGGTCGCCTTCTCGTCCACGATGATGACGGACTTGACGGGGTAGGACGTGTTGTGGACGTCGCCCAGCGTGGCGTTGGCCTTCACGACGCCCAGAACGCCCAGGCCACTGAGGTCCACGCCATTATAGTTACCCTTGTCGATCACCCAGCCGAATACCGCTTCGTGACCCATCAGGTTCACTTCGGCATTGGCGTAGCAGGCACCGGTGTAGATATCGGCCGTCCGGGCTTCCACGTACCGCCCTTCAATATTGGCCTTCGGCAAGCTGCCTGCCAGGCAAGTGGCGGCGGCCAGAATCGCGATCAAGAAATAACGCATGCGGCTCTCCTAGGCTTTATCTTAAAACAACTTCATCAAAAGTGGGGCATCGAACTGCGTCCACTTAAAATCACTCGGTACCCGAGGCTAAAGCGCTTTGTAGCAACTCCGAGTCTCATTGCACTCGTAGTCGTCCACCAAGCGGCTGTCCGGCCCCAGCGGGGTCATCGTTTTGTGGCACCAGAACAGTCGATCATTTCCGTGCTGAACACTGGGATCCCACTCAGCGTCGATGTACATCCCCTTCCAGCAGAGGTTGTAGCAACGGTCGTCGTCCTGATCGATGCGCGCAAGTCCGGCGCGTTCCATGGTTCCTCTTTTGGCTAGGCCTTGATGCCGGCTGCGGCTAGCAGCGAACGCTTCACCGCCACTTTGGCCAGCTGGACCTTGTAGATGTTCTGCGAAAGCGGCTTGGCACCGGCCAGGGCCGCATCCGCCGCCTTGGAGGCAACGTCCGCGTCAATCACCTTGCCCACCAGCATCTTGCCCGCTTCGGCGGCATTCCAAGGGGTGGTGGCCACATGACCCAACACCACTTGCGCCGACTTTACCTTGTTGCCATCCATCGTGAGCGCCACCGAAGCGGTCGCCAACGGCCAATCGAGCGCGTCCTTGTGGCGCACTTCGTAGGTGGCATTGCGGACATTGCGAGCCGCCGGCAGCATGATGGCCGTCACGATCTCGTTCGGGGTCAGAGCGATCTCACGCTCGCCATCCGACTTGGGGTCGAGGAAGAACTTGGCCGCTTCGACTTCCTTTTCGCCAGAAGCGGACGCAATCTTGATCTTGGCACCCAGCGCGACCAGCGCCGGGCCCAGGCTGGAGGCCGAGACAAACTTGCCGGGGCCTTCGCCAAAGATGGCGTGGTACTTGTTTTCGCCGTTGGTGACCAGGCTCTTGCCGCTGTGCATGGCCAGCAGGCCGTGGCCTTGACGGAAATACCAGCAGCGCGGGCGCTGGCAGATATCGCCACCCACGGTACCCATGTTCCGGATCTGCGGGCTGGTGATGCCAGTGGCCGCCGCGTGGAGTGACGGGTAGTTGGTGCGCAGGCTGGTGTAGTTCACCAGTTCCTCAATCGTGACGGCCGCGCCAATACGGAGGCCGCCGCCCGAGGCGGTGATGCCTTGCAGTTCCTTGATGTTCTTGATGTTGACGACGCGCTTGGGCGACATCACATAATCCTTCATCAAGCTGAGCAGATCGGTGCCGCCGGCCAGCACGGCCGCATCGGCCCAGGTGGCACCCAGCATTCCGACAGCTTCCTTCACCGAAGTGGGGTTCGCGTATTCAAAGGCTTGCATGGTTGTTGATCTCCTTGACTACGCCAGCGACTGCCGGCCGAGCTTATCACCGTAAAGGGCCGCGAGCACCTTGTCAGGCGTCACCGGCAAAGTGGGCACGCGAACACCGATCGCATTGGCGACCGCGTTGGCAATCGCCGCCACGCCACCGATGGCGCAGGGTTCGCCCAAACCAATCACGCCGCGCTTGTCATGCTCCGGCGAGATATCCATGTGGACCTGCATTTCTCCGATGTCGGAGATGCCGGCCAACTTGTAGAATTCCATGTCGGCGTTCATCACGCGACCGGTCATTTCGTCCATGATGCGCTCTTCCATCAGCGCACCGCAGACACTCATGATCATGGCGCCGTAGACTTGGCTTTCGGCCGTCTTGGGGTTGACGACCAGGCCGCAATCCTGCACGGCGATGATCTTGTTTACCTTCACGACGCCGGTTTCGATGTCGACGGTGACGTCGGCCATCTGGATGCCGCCCACGCCCTGGGTGTTCAAGCCGCCGGGGTTCTTGGGATCGTTCTTGCCGGTCTCGGAGATCGACTTCACGCCCAACTTCTGGCAGGCCGCCTTCCAGGAGATCTGCTTGGTCGGGTTGCCCTTGACGCGAATCGTTGCATCGACCGCTTCCAGTTGATCCGCTGTGGTGCCGAGTGAACCGGCCACCGCTTCCATCAACTTCTCGAGCGCGTTCGCAGCTGCTTTCAGCGAGGACGACGAAACGCCGCCGATCGTGGTGGAGCCGCCGGAGGCGCCTGAGGGAGGATAGATGTTCTCACCCAGCTTCACCTTCACTTCGGTGTGGGACAGTCCCAGCATTTCCGCCACCACCATCGCGATCGCGGTGCGAGTGCCGGTGCCGATGTCCTGGCTGCCGATCTCAATTTCAACGACGCCATCCGGATGCACGTTCACGCGGCATTCGCTGGCGTGACCCGCGCCACCCCAGGTGGCGATGCCCATGCCCAAACCGCGGCGGAGCGAAGAAGATCCAGCGGCGGCACCGACGGTCTTGACTTCGCCGCGCTGGTGCCAGTACTTCGACCATTCGATCATTTCCTTGGCCTTGGCGATCTGCTTGCGGTAGACGTCCGCACGCGCCGTGTAGCCCAGGTTCTTGTCGAACAGTTCCGTCGGATCCATCTTCAGCTTGGCGGCCAGATCTTCAAACGCCGCACAAGTGATGAAAGAAGCCTGCGGGTGGTTGGGAGCACGCCACGCCCGGGCGCCACCGGTGTTGGTGGACACGGCCGTGTGGTTCATCCGCTTGTTGGGGATGGAGGTGAAGACGTAGGGGATTGGGGCCATGCCACCGCCACCGACGCCGCCAGTGGCCCAGCTATCGGACTGCCAACCGGTGATGGTGCCGTCCTTCTTGGCCGAAACCTTCACTTTGGCGTAGGCCGAGGGGCGCACGCCCGCGATGGTCAACTCCTGCGCGCGGTCCAGGAACAGCTTCACCGGCTTGCCGCCGGAGGTCTTCGACATCTGCGCGCTTTCGCGGCCCCAGATATCAGACGGGAACTTGGCGCCAAAGCCGCCGCCCATGTAGTCCATCTTGACGCTGACGCTGTTCACCGGCACGCTGAGTGAGCGCGCCAGATCACCGCCAATGCCGGAAACGTTTTGCGTGGAGGGGTAGTAGTCGATCTTGTCGCCCTTCCAACCCACCACTTGACCGTGAGGTTCCAGGCAGGAGTGCGTCAGCACCGGGATGCCGTAGGAGCCTTCAATCGTCACGTCAGCTTCGCGGAACGCCTTGTCCGGATCGCCGGTTACCTGCTCACCGGCAGCTTTGGCGCGAGGACCGGCCTTGGCCAGATCATCCTCACGCACCAGGTGAGGCATCACTTCGTAGTCGACCTTGATGGCGCGCATCGCGTCCCGAGCGATCGGCTCAGTCTCGGCGGCGATGTAGGCGATCTCGGCACCGGCCCACTGAATCTCGGTACCGGCCGGAGCCACGACGCGGATGTCAGCGACACCCTTCATCGCCTTGGCGGCGGTGAGATCGATCGACTTCACCTTGGCATGGGCATGCGGGCTGGTCAGGATGACTCCAAACAGCGTGCCGGGCAGGTTCAAATCGGAGGGGTACTTGGCTTTGCCGCTCGACTTTGCAATGCCGTCCAAGCGGCTGATCCGCTTGCCGACAACGCGGCGCTTTTCCATCGGTGGCCATTTGTATTCAGGCATCGTGGGTTTCCTTTCCTCTACTCCGGTTGACTACGCCTTCAGATTCTTGGCCGCCGTCAGGACGGCCTGACGAATGCCGACATACGTACCGCAGCGGCAGAGATTGCCGCCCAAACCGGCCTTCACCTGTTCATAGGTGGGCGACGGATTGCGGTCCAAAAAGCCCTTGGAGGCCATGACGAAGCCCGGCGTGCAGTAGCCGCACTGCTGGGCGTCGTGCTCGACAAAGGCGGGGACAATGGGGTGCGTCTTGGAGCCCGCGGTGAGGCTTTCGATCGTTTCGATCTTCTTGCCTTGCGCATCCACCGCCAGCATCGTGCAGCTGTAGACCACGCGGCCATTGGTGATGACGGTGCAGGCGCCGCAGGTGCCACGGTCGCAGACGCGCTTGGCCCCGGTCAGGTCCAGCTTGTTGCGCATGGTGTCGAGCAGGGTCCAGCGAGGCTCAACGGAGGTCTTCATTTCCTTGCCGTTGATGTTCAGGGTGACGGGCACTTCGCCCGGGCCCATCGCTTTGCCGGACTGGGCAAGTGCGTCCTGTTCCAGCAGTGCCACACCGGCGCCAGCGGCACTGGTCGATTGCAGGAATCCGCGGCGGGAAAATCCCGACGCCTTTTTGGTGGAAGGTGTTTTCGGTGTGCTCACGTGGAAATGCGGCCTCCTGAAGCCGAAAGACGAATATATCAGATGCTACACGGTGCGGTAGAGGTTACGTTTCAACCGGGAAAAGAAATTTTTGCCCATCCCGGCCAGCGCCTCAGGGCCCGACTGCGATATAAGCAGTGGGTGCTCAATCGCATTCTTGCTTCCCTCCTCATCCCTGGCGCACTGCTAGCGGCCTCCTCCACCGTGCTGATCCGGACCACCGATGGCCAGCGACTGGAAGGGCAGGCGGACCTGTCCCTGGTGCTGACCCAGTCGGGCAAACCGGTGAAGGTGGCCGCGGCGGACTTGCTCTCAGTCCACAGTGCGGCACCGGCGTCTGAGGCCGAGACGGCGAAGATCACCGCTGGTTTGGCCGCCATTGCCGGCACTGACCGGGCCGCTCGCGATTCCGCCGTTCTGGAACTAACCGCGCTCGGGCTGCCGGTGCTGACGCCGCTGCTGAAGACGCTGAAGGACACCGACCAGCATGAACCCCGCCCGCTCTACCGCTTGTTTGAGCGCCTCGTCCCCAGCAGCGCCGATGGCGTTGACCGCACCGCCAGCCTGGTCCGGTTGG
>JBIKMK010000600.1:0-3316 GCA_044359315.1 Bryobacteraceae bacterium
CTTTGCATTGGCTATCGCCGCATTGCTGGTTCCCGCCACGCTCAGCGCCTGGGTGCTGGCGCTGTGGCGCATGGCGGCGGACCTGCGGTTTGCGGGAGACTTTGCGATCAGCCACGGGCTGTTTTCCCACTGGCAAGTCTGGCTGGGTATCGCGCTGGTGCTAAATGCAGGTGTGGTCGCGCTGAACCGCTACGGACACCGTCCCGCCTAGTTCGAGCCGCCACAGTACAGAGCGCAGTGCTCGCACAACCAGATCACTCCAGGCGAGACTTGCCTGTCGTTATTCAACGATGAGACGGCTTTCCAAAAAGAAAAGCGCCCCGGACCGAAGCCCGGGGCGCTGACCTGTGTGAATTACACGTTGGAGTCTAGAACTGGTTCCAGAGGTACTGGTTGTAGACTTCGTGGTGGAACTGGACTTCCGGCGTCTTGACGAAGGTGCCCAGTTGGCGGGCGCAGCGGTCCGCGGAGGCCTGCTTCAGATCGATGTAGCGAGCCTTGACGTCTTCGCCGAACAGCGAAGTGGTCCAGCTGGCACCCTTGAAGTTCTCGATGGCCGTGTAGATGTTGTCCGGCAGGTAGCGGTCCGCCTGGCGGAGGTTCTTGATCTTCGCGGTCTCGCCGTCGAGGCCGGTCTTGAAGATCGAGTAGAGCACCATGTAGGGGTTGGCGTCGGGGCCGACCGAGCGGACTTCGACGCGGGAGCTCTTTTCGTTACCGATCGGGATGCGGACCATCGAGCCGCGATCAACAGCCGAGGCCTTGATCTGGTTCGGCGCTTCAAAGTGCGGGTCCAGGCGGCGGTAGGCGTTGACGCTGGCATTCAGGCTGAGGCAGATGTCGTTGCCGTGGGTGAGGATGCGGTCCACGAACTGCCAGGCCATCTTGGAGATCTTCTCTTCGCCCTTGGGATCCCAGAACAGGTTCTTGCCTTCCTTGGAGATGGACACGTTGGTGTGCATGCCGTTGCCGTTGACGCCAACGACGGGCTTGGGCAAGAAGCTGGCGGTGAGGCCCATCTTGCGGGCTACCTGACGGCAGATCAGCTTGTAGAGCTGGATCTGGTCGGAGGCGGCCACCACTTCGCCGTAGCCGTAGTTGATCTCAAACTGCGAGGGAGCGACTTCCGGGTGATCCTTTTCGTTCTGGAAGCCCATGGCGCGCTGCACTTCAGCGGCGGTGTCGATGAAGGTGCGCAGGGGGTCGCCGGGGAGAGAGTGGTAGTAGCCGCCAGTGTTGACGTACTCAAACTTGCCGGTCTCGTGGTAGTTGCGCTCCGCTTCCTCACCCTTGAACAGGAAGCCTTCGATTTCGTTGGCCGCGTTCAGCGTATAGCCCTTGGTGGCATACAGGCTGTTGGAGTAGGTCTTCAACACGCCACGGATGTCACCGACGTAGGCCGAACCGTCCTTGTCGATCACTTCACCGAACACCATCACCTTGCCGGTGCCGAAGATGTCGGCGGGGCCCCAGTAGAAGGCGCTCCAGTCCATGCCCAAGCGCAGGTCGCTTTCGCGCTGCGCGGTAAAGCCACGGATGGAGGAACCGTCAAAGGTGAGGTTGTCATAGCTGTTGATCAGGAACTTCTTGTCATAGTCGAGCATGTGCAGGCGGCCTTCCAGGTCGCTAAACATGACGGTGACAGCCTTGATCCGCTTTTCGTCGGTCAGGTACTTGATCCGTTCCTCGCGGATCGTGTCGATGGAAACGCGGTTCTTCCGCTGTTCCTTCGCATTCAGATTCAGTTCTTCCAGCTCGTCGTATGAGAGCGCCAGGAAGTTGCGCAGGTCGTTAGACATCGATCTCCTCTTTTTCCAGAAAAAATTTGGGAGGCTTCGTTTTTCCGCAAAGCCGGGCGGGGGACACTTCAGGGCTCAGAGGCATCAGGCGGTGCGGAACGGGGAACCGCCGGGGGATTTTGACGCCGATGAGCAATGTCACCGCAATGCGTTGATTATAAACCAACGGCTGCGCCGTGGCGCTGGAGCCGCTCGGGATCGCACAAAAAGCATACGCCGGGCTGAACTCGCGGATTGAGGTCATATAGGGATTGAATCCGGTGAATTGAAATTTTCGATTATAAGTACAAGCAATTTTTGACGATACCCAAACAAGACTGAAGAGGCTTCTGAGAAGTATTTGCCGATAAGTAAAACGGCTCGATCACACCGTCTTCTGCATCGACACAGCCCGTAGTTTCTGAGTCGACATACGAAAACGAATCTTTTTTTAAAGGACCAGCTAACGATGAAAAGACCCTTTCTCCCGTTGATGTGCTCATGTGCACTCATGACATTTGCACAGTCTTCGATCGCCCAAACGCAAGACCCGCCCAAGGCAAATTATCGGATCGCAATGAACCAGGATAGTTTTTTTGGGTTTTACCCCACCGTCTATGGGGCGTTCAGAATCAATGACAGGTTAGACGCCACAGCTTATGGCGTGTTTTGGACTACCCCGTCCTTCGGTACGGGTGGTGGCGGTGGCTTATGGACGGAAGCCGGTGGAGGCATCAATTTGAAGACCTTCGACGGAAAGTGGACCTTCACTCCGCAGCTTGGCATTTTGAATGGCAAACTCCTCTCCAATGGCAGCTTCCCGATGGCCTTTGAGGGCATCGTCCCCAACATCACCTCCAACGTCAACACAAAGCGTACGGAAGGCGAGTTCTACATGGGTCGCTACACAGCCCTGCGCACCGGTCGCGTCGCCGGCCCCAACAATGCACTGGTCAACGCCGGCGTACAGAACAACTTCCTGCACTGGTGGATCAATGGCGGCGTAAAGGCCTCCAAAACGTTTAGCGTTGGTCTACACTACGAATCTCTCGGTTCCAATCCAAGCGCAGGCCCTTCGTCGAGTGTTTACAAGTGGCTCGGGCCGTACGTGCAAGCGAATCTGTCAAGTGGGTTTTCTCTGCGCTTTAGCGCCGGACCTGACGTGCAGGAGCGCCGCCCAACAGATGGCACTGGTTCTTTCTACAAGATGACTGCCGTTTACAACTTCTCTCAGTAGAGAGAAAAGCAATCAGTAGCAACAAAAAGCCCCGGCCTTGCGGCCGGGGCTTTTTGCGTTTCAACCCGTTGGCGTAAATCAAGGACCGGGAATAGTTCCAGTTCAAGTGTGTTTCGGTCAACTCCGCCCCCGCGCTGGTGTAGAACTTGCCAAAGTCCACTTGCACCCCCTTCCAAGAGGCCGGTTTGAAGCGAGACGAAAGCCTGCGGGACGAATTTCATGCCATTGAAGCCGCTGGCCTTATCTTGGAAGTTGAAGATATCCCAAGCCTTACCGGCCCCAAGATCGACACGAAAGCCAA
>JBIKMK010000601.1:0-3309 GCA_044359315.1 Bryobacteraceae bacterium
CGCTCGGTTGAAGGGCGCCCTTTTTCTATGGACTTTCAATTTTGAGGATGCTGCCCATGAAGTTCTCCCGCCTGTTGCCGTTGCTCACCGGACTGGTGTTGTTCGCCGCGCCGCCCAAGTCGGGTGTCGATAAGGCGGCACTGGATCCGACGTGCAAGCCCTGTGACGACTTTTGGCGCTACGCCAACGGCGGCTGGGTGGACAAAAACCCGATTCCCGCCAAGTATCCCGTGTGGGGCAGCTTTGTCACGCTGGAGGAGCAGAACAGCGAAAAGCTCCGCGGCATTTTGGAAGAATCGGCCAAGCAGACCAGTGGCCCGGCCGCGAAAGTGGGGGCCTTCTACGCCGCTTGTCTCGACACCGCTGCGATGGATCGCCTGGGGTTGAAGCCGCTGGAGC
Source organism: Bryobacteraceae bacterium (assembly GCA_044359315.1). Taxonomy (GTDB): domain Bacteria; phylum Acidobacteriota; class Terriglobia; order Bryobacterales; family Bryobacteraceae; genus JAPKYZ01. The sequence continues at coordinate 400 of JBIKMK010000601.1, forward strand.
AGATGTTTGCGCGGATCGCCCAGATTGCGAACTTGAGCGGCCTCTCCAACGAAATTCTCGCGATGGAGAAGGTGGGCATTTCGGCACCGCTCTCGGTTTATGCCGACTCCGACTACAAGAACTCCTCGCAAGTGATCATGATGCTGGACGTCAGTGGCTTGTCGCTGCCGGAGCGGGATTACTACTTCAAGGACGACGATCGCTCGAAAAACATTCGCGCGGAGTTCGTCAAGCACATCGCCAAGATGCATGAGCTGACCGGCGTCCCCTCCGATCAAGCGGCGAAGTTGGCCGCGACGATCATGGCGTTTGAGACCAAGCTGGCTGAAACACGCATGAAGCTGGTGGACCGCCGCAACCCGGACAATACCTACAACAAGACAGATCTGGCCGGCCTGAAAGTAGCCGCACCGGGCTTCAGCTGGAACTCCCTGATCGACTCCGAGGGCCTGGCTCAAAACATCGCCATCAACGTGGAAGACATGGGCGCGCTGAAGGGCTTTGGCGAACGGTTGAAGGACACGCCGCTCGACACATGGAAGGCTTACCTGAAGTGGCGGTGGCTGCATGTCACCGGGCGTGACCTGTCGAAGCCGTTCCGCGACCAGAACTTTGCCTTCAACTACACCCTGCTGCGCGGCATCAAGGAAATGGAGCCGCGCTGGCAGACCTGCTCGGCGGAAACTGATGGCTCCATGGGCGAACAACTGGGCCAAGTATTCGTGGCCAAGTACTTTCCGCCCGCGGCCAAGGCCCGCATGATGACGCTGGTGGAGAATATGCGCGCCACACTGCGCGATGAAATTCCTGGAGTGCCGTTCATGGGTCCGGCCACCAAGAAGGCCGCGATCGACAAACTGAATTCGTTCTTCCCCAAAGTAGGCTACCCCGATAAGTGGCGCGATTACTCCGGGCTGACGGTGACGCGGGATAACTTCTTTCAAAACCAGATGGCCAGCCGCGCCTTTGAGCATCGCTACACCATGAGCCAGGCGGGCAAGCCCGTGGATCGTGCCAAGTGGGGGATGTCGCCGCCCACCGTCAACGCTTACTACAACCCCTCGCTGAACGAAATCGTCTTCCCGGCCGGAATCTTGCAACCGCCCTTCTTTGACATGGAAGCCGATGATGCCGCCAACTACGGCGCGATCGGTGCCGTGATCGGTCATGAAATGGGCCATGGCTTTGACGACCAGGGCAGTAAGTTTGACTCACTCGGCAACCTGCGCGATTGGTGGACCGAAGAGGATCGCAAGAAGTTCGACGAACGCGCCGCCTGCATTGTCGATCAGTTCGACACTATCGACGTCGGCGATGGCCTGAAGCACAACGGCCGCCTGGTGACCGGCGAAGCCATGGGCGACGTGGGCGGCTTGACGCTGGCTTACAAGGCCTACAAGCGCTCGCTGAATGGCAAGGAGGGCCCGGTGCTTGACGGCTTCACGGCGGACCAGCGCTTCTTCCTCGCCTTCGCCCGCGTCTGGGGCATGCACGAGCGGCCGGAGCATCGCCGCATGGCGGTGCAGACCGATCCGCACCCGCTTGCCAAGTGGCGCGTCAACGGCACGCTGGCCAACATGCCGGAGTTCTTCGCCGCCTTCAGCTGCCAGCGCGGACAAGCGATGGTCCGGCCGGTGGAGAAGCGCTGCAAGCTCTGGTAGATGGCCCAGTTGGGGCGGACGCCAACATTTCGGCCTCGATTCGCGCTAGAACGGAGAGATGAAGCTTTTCGCGATCCTGTGTTTCCTGGCCGTCGTGTCGATGGCGCAATCGCGCCGGGACGTCCCGATGCTGGTGACGGTGCCGTGGCTGGAGAACTATTTGCCCCAGCCAGGCTTGGTGATCCTGCATGTGGGGTCGCAGAAGGATTACGACGCGGGCCATATTCCGGGCGCGCGGTTGGCGACGCTGGCTGATCTATCGGTGACCGGTGAAGCGGGGCTGCGCCTGGAACTGCCGCCGCCCGCCACGCTGAGCGCGGCCTTGGGCCGCCTGGGCATCACCCCGAACTCCCGCATCGTCATCTACCCGGCCAATGAGTCGGTACAGTCGGCCACCCGCGTCTGGTTGACGCTGGAATGGGCGGGGCTGGCTGCGCGGGCGTCATTGCTCGATGGCGGGTTGGCGGCCTGGCAGGCGGCGCAGAAGCCGCTGGAGACCACGGCGCGCGCCGCGGCTGAAACGCCGGGGCCGGCCGTGGTTCCGCATCCGGAACTGCTGGTCGACAAAAACTGGGTGCGTGACAACGGGCCAAAGCCCACCGTTGCCCTGCTCGACGCCCGGCTGCCGCAGTTCTACACGGGCGCGGAACAGGGCATCGGCACCCGCCCGGGACGCATCCCCGGTGCGCGCAATCTCCCATTCCCCACTCTGCTGGACGCTGACCGCAAATTGAAGCCCGCTGCGGAGCTGCGCCAGTTGTTTGCCGAAGCCGGTGTCACCGATAGCAAGCAACTGGCGATCTACTGCCACATCGGCCAGCAAGCCACGCTGCTCTATTTCGCGGCCAAGTCGGTCGGTTTTGAGCCGAAGCTCTACGACGGATCGTTCCAGGAGTGGAGCATGCAGGCCGATTTTCCGGTTGCGACAGGCAAGTAGCGGCTTCGCCGTTCAGGCCACTTCGCCGTTTAAGCCGCTTTGCGTTGGCGGACCGTCTTCGCGATTGCTTCACCCGACGTCCGCCGGGCGGAACGCAAGTCGTACTCCGTCTGGAGATTGATCCACGCTTCGGGCGTGACGCCGAAGTAGGTTCCCGAGGGGCATGGTCAGACGTTAGTCTGGCGTAGGACGAGTATCATCATGCACCCGGACACGCCCCGGTTCCACGATCCACAAACGCCCTTGAATGGGCTCGGAGCTGAGAAACCGCAAGAGGTTGGCGACGGTGGATTCCATCAAGGCAAGGGAAGG
>JBIKMK010000602.1:0-3306 GCA_044359315.1 Bryobacteraceae bacterium
GTGGTGCCGCTGTTTTTGATCGTCATCTCCGGTGCCGTGATGTCGTACCCGTGGGCCAATGCCCTGGTGTACCAACTGGCCGGGACGCCGTTGCCTGCTCCGGCACCAGCAAGGGCGCCCGAGAAGCAACCGGAACCGGTGGTTTTTGCCGGCGCGGACGCGGCTTGGCAGAAGGCTTCCGGGCAGGTGGCGGACTGGACCACGATCACCTTCCGGGTCCCCACCTCCAACGGGGCTCCGTGGAGCTTTACGATTGACGCCGGGACGGCTGGTCAACCGCAGAAGCGCGGCACCCTGACCGTCAACCGGGAGACGGGGACGCCCGTGAAGTGGGAGACATTTGCCGACCTCGAAGCAGGACGCCAGTGGCGCAGCTGGGTGCGGTTTGTCCACACGGGTGAGTATTACGGCGTGGCGGGACAGACCGTGGCGGGCCTGGCTTCCTTGGGCGGCGCGTTTCTCGTCTGGACCGGCATTGCTCTGAGCTTGCGGCGGTTTACTGCCTGGCGAGAGCGGCGGTCAAAGCCCGCCCTGGTGCAGCAAATGGCGGCGCGCCAGCCGGTCGTGTAGGCAGTTGGTGCCGCCAGAGACAGTTTGAACGCAGTGGACGGCGAGGCCTCATCAGAGGAGCCGCATCGGGATTTCAGAAGCGGCGTGTATGCTAATCGATAGGGAGAGATTGATGATGAAAATGATGAGCCGGCCTTTGGGTCTGATCCTCGTGTCCATGGCGGCCTGGGCGCAACCGAACGCGGGAGCGCAGAAGCCGGAAGCCACGCTGCCGTTCAAGATGACTACGACGGCGACATTTTCGCTGCCCTGGCGGATAGCGTTCCTGCCGGATGGGCGGATGCTGATCACCGAAAAGATCGGGCCGATTTGGCTGGTGTCGGCTGAAGGCGAGAAGATTGCTCCGCTGGGCGGGACGCCACCGGTCTACTGGCAGGGCCAGAACGGCATGCTGGGCATCTTTGTTTCGCCCAACTATGCCACCGACGAAAGCGTCTATCTCACCTACATCGAACCGGGCGAGTACGGCGGCAGCCAGGTGTTGGCCAAGGCCAAGCTGAATGCCGGCCGCGCACCACGGTTGCAGAATCTGGAAGTGATCTGGCGCCAGATGCCGCGCGGCAAGGGCGGCCAAGCCGGTGGACAGATCGCCTTTGCTCCGGATGGCAAGTCGCTATTTATGTCGGTGGGCGATCGCCAGCGCATGGTCCCCGCGCAGGATCCCAACCAGCCGGTGGGCAAGATTGTGCACCTGACGCTGGACGGCAAACCGCACCCCGACAACCCGAACTTCGGCAAGACCGGCGCGGCCACGATCGCGCTGATCGATCCGCCGCGGGATACCGAACTGGCTAAGACCGCCAAGACTGTCAGCACCTACACCTTCCCCGGCCCCAACCTGACCCCGGCAGAGACCTGGGCCAGCGGTTTCCGCGCGCCCTACGGCTTGGCTTTCTCGCCCACGGGTGAGCTTTGGGAAGTGGAACACGGCCCGCGCGGTGGCGACGAACTGAACCTGGTAGAGAAGGGCAAGAATTATGGCTGGCCCCTGGTCTCGTTCGGCATGAACTACAACGAAGTGAAGATCCCCAGCCACGATTCGCGGCCCGAATTCACCAAGCCCACGATCTACTGGACCCCGGTGATCGCCCCGGGCAACCTGATGTTCTACAAGGGCGCCAAGACCTTCCCGCAATGGAATGGCAGCGGCTTTATCAGCGGCCTGGGCAGCCATTCGCTGAACCGGATCATCTTCGACGGCAAAGGCGGAGCCAAGACGGCCGAGCGCTGGGACTTAGGCAAGCGCATCCGCGATGTCGCGCAGGCTCCGGATGGTTCGCTGTGGGCGCTGGAAGACGAAAACCCAGGCGCGCTGATCCACGTCACGCCCCGGTGATCGCACCCGTAGGGCTTGATTGATTGAGGGGGGGGGCACCTGGGCCGGGAAGGCGGGTGCCCCTCTCGTGTTTTGAGTTGGCTGTTGGTTTCGGCCTAGATGGCCAGCCCAGGGTTTGCGGACCGCTTCCTTGCGGTCGCGGCTCGGTTACTCCAGGGACTAGCGGGTGGCTTCGAGCACCGCTTCCAGATCCGCGGCTTCGCCGAACTTGAGACCGGTGCGCGTCGCATCGATCTTTTTGAGCAGTCCGGAGAGGACCGTCTTGGGGCCGACTTCGACAAACGTCGTGACGCCCTGTTCGGCCAGCAGCCTTACTGTGGCGGTCCAGCGGACGGAGTTGGGCACCTGGTCGATCAGGCCTTGGCGGGCCGCATCGCCGGTGGTAACCAGTTCGGCGCGGACATTGTTCACCAGAGGTATGGCGAGATCATGGAAAGCGATCTGCGCCAAATCCGCCGCCAGACGTTCCTGGGCGGGCTTCATCAGCGGGCAATGGAAGGGTGCGCTGACTTGCAGCTTCAAGCCGCGGGCCAGCTTCAGCGCCCGGTCCACCGCTCCGGCGTGTCCGGCGATCACCACCTGATCCGGCGCATTGAAGTTGGCTGCGGTCAGCACATCGCCTTCGGCGGCCTGATCGAGAATGGGCTGGACGGCGTCTTCGGAGGTGCGCAGGGCGGCCATCGCTCCCACGCCCGCCGGGACCGCTTCCTGCATGTATTGCCCACGCTTGCGGACCGTGCGGACGGCGTCTTCAAACGAAAGAGCGCCAGCGGCCACCAGGGCCGAGTATTCACCCAGGCTATGGCCAGCCACGAAGGCGGGCTGGACACGGGTCTTCAGCACTTCCCACGCCGCGATGGAGGCCGTCAGGATGGCCGGCTGAGTGTTCTCGGTCAGCTTCAAGGCATCTTCAGGCCCTTCAAAACAAAGGGCAGAGAGTGAAAAGCCCAACGCGGCATCCGCTCGATCAAAAATCGCCCGGGCCTCCGGGAAGGTTCCGGCAAGCGTCTGGCCCATACCGGCAAACTGTGATCCCTGGCCGGGGAATTGAAAAGCAATCACGCGCTGAAAATCTCCTGTGCGCTAAAGGTGGTGTTGAATTCGGGCAGATGGAGGGCATCGGTGCCCTGTAACCGGTTGCCATCAAAAGAGTAAAGGTCGTTGGTCTGCGGATCAACCACCCAGATGTGCTGCGCCCCCCAGCGGTGGTACTCGCGGCACTTGCCGACGATGTCGGAGAGCGCTTCACCGGGCGAGTTGATCTCGATGACCACCAGAGGCGGGGTGGTCGGGTAGGGCTCATCGGGCGATCCCGGGCCATAGGCCACCACATCGGGGATGCGGAGCAGCTCGCCGTCAAGGTAGCAATGCACGGCCGCGCCGGACCAGCCGCCCAAAGG
>JBIKMK010000604.1:0-3298 GCA_044359315.1 Bryobacteraceae bacterium
AGGCCGGCGGCGGTGCCCAGGGCATTGCGATGCGCCAGCGGCCCAGCGACCGGATGCCCAACCCCGGCCAAGGGGGCGATCAGGTACCCACGGATCCGGCGTCCAATCAGGCCCCGCCTCCGCCGAACATGGCGGCGATTCTGGCGGGCCAGCAAGGGCAGGTGCCTGGCGGCAATGGGCAGTTCGGAAACAACTCCGGCTTTCCCAATGGCCAACAGGGTTTTCCGAATGGTGTCGCCAACTCTCAGAACGGCGGGCAGTCGCCGTTTCAAGTGCCCGGCCAGATGCCCGGTCAGTTTCCACCCAACGGCGGCAACCCCGGACAGTTTGGCCAAGGCGTCTTCCCCGGCCAGCAAGGCGTTAGCCCCACGGGATTGAACCCATCCCAACCCGGACAGGTGATTGGCGCCCCGCAACTGCCGCAGGGCCAAGTGCCGAATGGACAGAATCCCGCGCTCGACATCCTCCGCGGACTGCTGAATACACCTCGGCCGCCGGGTGCCCAACTGAATATCGGCACGCCCCAAGGCGCGGGTGCCGGAGCATTCCAGGTGGGCATTGCCGGCGTCGCCAGCAAGTACGAAGGCAAGGGCATCAAGCTGATCAACGAGCGCTCCAAGATCGACGAGTGGGAATTTGTCTGGGACTACCGCAAGGAGCAGCAGAAGGCGGCCCAAGCGCAGGCGGGCGCGGCGGGTATGGGCCAAGGCCAGGTGCCGGGTATGGGCCAAGGGCTGGGCGGGCAGGGTATGGGCGGTCCCGGCCAAAGCGGCTTTGGAAACTCCGGCGGCTTTGGTAGTCCAGGCGGCCGCCAAGGTGGTTTCGGTAGCCAGGGTGGCAATGGCCAGCAGGGCGGATTTGGGTCCGGCATGGGCCAGGGTAACCCTCGGCCGCGCTGAGCAGATTCCGGCTTTGCTACTTGGCCGTCTTACCCACAAATATCGACTTCGGGATCATCGCGTGCACGCCCTTGGTCTTATCCACCAACTGCGTGATGTGCAAGTCGACGGCGACGCTGGCCAGCATGTAGGCGTCTCCCCGCCTCATGCCTTTTTCCTTGGCTAGAAAATCCACCGCTTCACTGACGGCCAGCCGGATGGCTTCGTTGACATCCGGGTCCAGGCCCATGGCGATGTAGTGTGTCGGCGTCTCCGCGCGCGGCCACTTCAACTTTAGATCCTTGCGGACGGTGAAGCGGAAGATGCCGGTGAGCGAGGTCTCAAGACCCGTCTGGTCCACTTCGCCATCCGCCTGCGCTGCGTGTCCGTCGCCCACCTGGAACAACGCACCCTTCACGTGGACCGGGATGAATAGCTTGCTGCCCGCCACCAGTTCTCGGTTGTCCAGGTTGCCCGCATGCTTGCCCGGCGGCGTGCTGGAGATTTTTTCGGCGGGGGCCACGCCCATGCTGCCAAAGAAGGGCTTCAATGGCACCTCGATGCCCGGTCCCCACAACCCCACCATGCGCGCCTTGTCGAGCGGGATCAGCTTGCGGGTGCCGATGTCGAAATCACCGGCCAGCACTCCGTTGGCCCCCATGCCGTTGGTGGCGTAGGGGCGCACCAGGCGGATCTCGCCGATATCGATTTCCAGCACATCGCCCGGCTCTGCTTCTTCGATGTAGACGGGACCCGTGAGGAAGTGCCCGCGGTCCTTGGTCGACTTCACGATCTCGCGCAACTCCGGCTCAATGTCGCTGGGAGCGACGCCCGCCGCTTCGAGTGATTCTGCGGTGCCCACACCCAGGGTGCGGATCTCCACCATGTCGCCCGAACGCACGCGCAGAGCGGGTGGGACGGCCGGGTCATAGGAGCCCACCACCACTGTCTTTACGCTGGGTTCCAGCTTGTGCATCTGGGGTTTGGCCGCCGGAGCTGACACCTGGGCGAGGGCCAGCAGCGGACCCACCATCATCAACGCCAGCGAGGTGCCAATAGCGCCCACCGCGCGCGTACCGATACAATAACGAGCGAAATGTCTCATATGTCAGCGAAGGATGAAGTAAAGGGCAGGCTGCGCAGCCGGGCCTGGTTTGACAACCCGCACAATCTCGGGATGACGGCGGTCTACCTGGAGCGCATGCTGAATTATGGCCTGACGCTGGGTGAATTGCAATCGGATAAACCGATCATCGGCATCGCCCAGACGGGCAGCGATATCTCGCCCTGCAACCGGCACCACATCGAACTGGCCAAGCGCATCCGCGATGGCATTCGCGAATCGGGCGGCGTGCCGCTCGAGTTCCCGGTCCACCCGATTCAGGAGACCTGCAAGCGCCCCACGGCGGCGATCGAGCGCAACCTCGCTTACATGTGCCTGGTGGAGACGCTGCACGGCTATCCTCTTGATGGCGTCGTCCTCACCACCGGCTGCGACAAGACCACGCCCGCCTGCATCATGGGCGCGGCGACAGTGAACATTCCGGCTATCGTCTTCTCCGGCGGCCCGATGCTGAATGGCTACCATAAGGGCCAATTGGCTGGCTCCGGCATGGCGGTTTGGGAAGCGCGTCGCCTGCTGGCCGCGGGTGAGATCGACGAAGCGGAGTTTATGGAGATGGCTTGCCACTCCGCCCCCAGCGTCGGCCACTGCAACACGATGGGTACGGCCACGTCGATGAACTCGATGGCTGAAGCGCTCGGCATGTCGTTGCCCGGTTGCGCCGCCATCCCGGCTCCCTACCGTGAGCGCGCGCAGATGGCCTACGAGACTGGCCGCCGCATCGTCGACATGGTACGGGAAGATCTGAGGCCTTCAAAAGTGCTGACGCGCGCCGCGTTTGAGAATGCCATCGTCGTCTGCTCCGCCATTGGCGGCTCCACCAACTGCCCGCCGCACGTCAACGCGATTGCCCGCCACATCGGCGTCGAGCTCGACATCAAGGAATGGGAAACGATCGGCCACGCCATCCCGCTGCTCGCCAATATTCAACCTGCCGGCAAGTATCTGGGTGAAGACTACTACCGCGCCGGTGGTGTCCCGGCCATTTTCGGTGAGCTGCTAGCCGCGGGCAAAGGCCGTCCCGATGCCGTAACCGTCACCGGCAAGACCGTGGGCGAGGTCTACAGCGGCTGGAAGAGCCTGAACGAAGAAGTGATCCGCCCCTACGACAAACCGCTGGTGCATGACGCGGGCTTCCTGGTGATGACGGGCAACCTGTTCGATTCAGCCGTCATGAAGACCTCTGTGATCGGCGAAGATTTCCGGCGCCGCTACCTCTCAACGCCTGGCGACGAGAACGCCTTCTCCGGCCGCGCCATTGTGTTTGAGGGCCCGGAAGACTATCACGTCCGCATTA
>JBIKMK010000057.1:0-11631 GCA_044359315.1 Bryobacteraceae bacterium
CGGCTGGGACCAGGTGAACGTCACCGAAGTCTACACCGTCCACCCGATCTGCAGCTTCCTGGCGCAGGAGATCGTCCGGCCCATGGGCGCTTCCCAGATCCACGGCGTCACCTGGCACTACGCGCGTCCGCCCATCGTCTCCATCGAGTTCGAGATGGACCTCCGCGGCTGCCGGCAGGAGATTTTCCTGTAACTCCGCAGGCCCGTGGACTCCAGCGTGAGCCGCCGCACGATAAACTAGCGGCGTCATGAGAATCGCGAAGGTCGAAGCATTTCTGCTGAGTTGCCCGCTGCCGGAGCCGCTCACGCTGCGCTACCACGGCGGGGAACGGACGATCCTGAAGCGCGACGCGATGCTGATCCGCGTCACGACAGACAGGGGCCTCATTGGCTGGGCACCCGGCCAAGGCAGCGAGAAAGCGCACCGCCACATCGAGAGCAAAGTGGCGCCTTTCCTGGTGGGTCAGCTGTTGAATGATCCCGATCTGCTGCGCGTCAAGTTTCTCCAGCTGTTTCCGGAAGACCCCGCCGCCCGCAAGGCATACGCGATGGTGGAAATTGCCCTCTATGATCTGGCCGCCCAAGCGCAGGAGATCCCCGTATCGGAGCTATTGGGCGGCCGGGATCGGGACCGGATGAAGCTGTATGGTTCAGGCGGCATGTACATGCCCGCGGAGCAATACGCTGAAGAGGCCGCGGCGGTTCAGGAGTTGGGCTATGCGGCCTACAAGATGCGGCCGGGCTTGGGGCCGGTGGAAGATCTCCGCACCGTTCAACTGATGCGCGAAGCCACCTCGCCTGATTTTGGGTTGATGGTGGACGCCCACACCTGGTGGCGCATGGGCGACCTGAGCTATTCGCCCGAAACCGTGTCGCGCCTGGCCCAGGATCTGGCCGAGTTCGACATCGAGTGGCTGGAAGAGCCGCTGCCGCCGGATGATCATGAAGCCTATGCCCGCCTGCGCGCCGAGGGTGCCGTGCCGCTAGCCTCGGGTGAGCACGAGCCGTCAGATGAACGCTTCTTCCACCTGATCGCCAACGAGTGTGTCGACTTCGTCCAGGCAGATCTGGTCTGCCAAGGCGGCTACTACAGTGGCCGTCGCGTTCTGAACGAAACGGCCCGACAGGATCTGCGGTTCGCCTTTCACAGCTGGGGTACGGAGCTGGAGGTGATGGTGGCTGCTCAGCTGGGCATCTGCTATCCGGAGGCCGTGGCGGAGTGGCTGGAGTACCCGCTCTACCGGCGTCCAGGTGTGCCCGTGATGTACCCGTTCCCGCTGGCGCAAGAGATTCTGGCGGAGCCGCTCCAGATCGAAAATGGAGACCTCATCGTGCCCCGAACGCCAGGCTTGGGAATCAAATTGAATGAGAAGGTGATCGAGAAGTATCCCTGGATTCCGGGGCCCTGGTCGCGGTTTAAGCTTGAATCGCCGGCCGGTGTCTGGGATGTCTCGGGCGACCACAGCGTCCGCTGGGCCGGGGCGGCCGATCACTAGCCAATTCGAGACACCCCAGGAAATCAATTCATGTCACCCGCCCTCTCACCCCAATCGCTGACCGACGATGAACTGGTGGCCCGCATCATCGCGGTGATCGCCCAGACTACCCACAAGCCCGTGGCCGACTTTCAACCCGATTCAACCTTTGAAGCCCTGGGCATCGACTCACTCGACGGCATTCAGATCCTGTTTGCGCTGGAGCAGGAGTTCGATATCTCGATCCCCGATGACGAAGCCAAAAAGATCCGCGCCGTTCCCGACGTGCTGGCCGGTGTGAAGCAACTCCTGGCAGCCAAGCATGCTTAGCCCCCTATGCGCCGCGTAGCCGTCACGGGACTGGGCGTGGTCAGCGCGATCGGCCGCGGCGTCGCGGAATTCCGCGATTCGCTAGCCGCCGGCCGCAGCGGGATCACGGCCATCGAACAGCTCGACGTGTCGGCGCTGAAATTCCGTCATGGCGCGGAGGTGAAGAATTTCACCTGGGGCGATGACCGGGAACGGGCGCTCTACGACCGCTTCGCGCTAATGGCCGGCGCGGCGGCGGAAGAGGCACTGGCCCAAGCGGAGCTTCCCGCTGATCGCACGGCCGTCGTCACCGGCAGTTGTCTTGGCGGCAATCATTTTGAAGATCAAAGCTTCCGTGAGCTCTATGGCGAGCAGCGCACCCGCTTCAACCCGCTGACGATTCCACGGATTATGGAGAACGCCCCGGCCAGCCTCATCACGATGAAGTGGGGCTTTCGCGGACCGGCCTACACCGTGGCCTCGGCCTGTTCTTCGTCCAACCACGCGATCGGGCAGGCGTTCTGGATGGTGCGCGGCGGCGTGGTGGACGCGGCAGTCTGCGGCGGGTCCGATGCGACCTTCTCCCTGGGCATTCTGCGCGCCTGGGAGGCCATGCGCGTGGTCAGCCCGGACACCTGCCGACCATTCTGCGCCGGCCGTCCGGGCATGATTCTGGGCGAAGGCGCGGGCATGCTGGTGCTGGAAGAATGGGAGCGCGCCGTGGCCCGTGGGGCCACCATCTACGGCGAGCTCTGCGGCTTCGGTATGTCCGCCGACGCCCACCACATCACCCAACCGTCAGGGGAAGGAGCCGTGCAGGCGATGCGCTCCGCACTGGCCGACGGAGGAGTGGCGGCGGAGGCCGTGGGCTACATCAACGCCCATGGCACGGGTACGACGGCCAACGATCCCGTGGAATGCCAGGCCATCCGGCAAGTCTTCGGCGCGCACCATCCGCCGATCTCGTCCACCAAATCGATGCATGGCCACACTCTCGGCGCGGCGGGAGCCATTGAAGCAGTGGCGACCCTGGTGGCCTTGAAAGAGGGCCTTCTGCCGCCCACCGCCAATTTCACCACCCAGGACCCCGAATGCCCGGGCGACATCATCGCCCACCAGGCGCGGGCGGTCCCGGTGGAATACGCGCTCTCAAACTCGTTTGCCTTTGGTGGCCTCAATGCCGTCCTGTTGTTACGAACGGCGCGCTAGGCGATCCGTGGCGGATTGATGCGCTGCGGTGGGGCATACTACGATAGCGAAGGCGTCTTCCATCCACCATGCGAGCCCCCATCCGCAAGTCCGGCAGATCCCTGGCCGTGATCCTTCCCGGAGCGTTGCTACGTCAGGCCGGCATCACCGACGAGGTGGAGGTTGCCCGGCACGGAGATTGCATCGTCTTGCGCAAGCCCGACCCACGTCTGGGCTGGGCCGAGGCCACTGAGACAATCGCTGAGAACAGCGCCGGTGAGCACCGCTGGCCCGTGTTTCTCGACATCGACGACGGGACGCCACGATGGTAGTGCCGCCCCACGGGAGGCCCGCTTGGTGAAGCAGGGCGAGGTTTGGCTGATGGGCCTGGAAACCGAAGGCGCGCTGCAGGATACCCGCGTGTGCGTCGTCCTGCAACCGCCGGAGCTCGCCTTGTTGCCGACGGTGATCGTCGCGCCCATGAGCACGACGGCGGCCGCGACACCATTCCGTGTGCCGGTCACCTTTCGGTCCCAACCCGGGCTGATCGTGGCCGATCAGGTCCGCGCCATCGACAAGACCCGTCTGGTGAAGCGGCTGGGAAAAATTCCCGCCACCGCACTCGCCGCCACGCTGACCATCCTGCGCGAGATGTTCGGCGGCTAGCCGAGCGTCAGCATGGCCGCACTAGGGCCGCGGGCGTGGCGTCGCGTCGCCGTCGGTCAGCTTCAGCGCCCACTTGATCGCTTCCAGATACATCTTCTGCACGTCCGGGCGGTCCCAGGCGTCTTCGCGGTGGCCGAACGTCGAGTAGAAGACACGGCCGTTGCCGTACATCTTGGACCAGGCCACGGCAAAGTCCTTGTCGGTGCGGCGGACGTTCTTGTTGCCCAGGTCGATCTTGGTTTCATCCAGGCGCGCCAGCACGCGAACTTTGTCGCGCGAGAAATCCTTCACCTGATAGATCTCGTCCATCACGATGAACTGCTTGGGAAAGTGCTTCATCGCCGGAAAGTTGGAATCTTCGATAATGATCGGAGCCTGGAACTGGTTCCACGGGTGGAGGTCAAAATAGCCGCCCACCATCTCGCCGAACTCCGGCCACTTGTAGAAGGTGTCGATGGCGGAATGCACGCCGATGAAGCCCTTACCGTCTTCCTTGATGAACTTCATGAAGTCGGCCTTCTGCTCGTCATCCAGATCCAACTCGCCGGTAGTGTAGAAGACCACGGCATCGAAGTAGTCGAGATTCTTCGCGTTGCCCTGCAGCTTCTTTTTGGTCAACAGCTGTGTATCCGTGCGGATGTAGGTGTCGTAGAGGCCCGATTCCTGGCCCAGCTTCCAGATGGTGGCCAGTCCGTGCGAGGTGGCATCGTGCTGGAAGCCTTTCACCGCGCCGATACAAAGCACCTTTTTGCGCTTGGGTGCCTGCTGCGCCCAAGAAAGAGAAGCCGCCGCCAGGGCGAGAACAAGGAAGAACCGCAAAGTCCGCATGACGCCGCTATGATATCGCGGTGGGCAGGTGTTAAGTGCGGCCCCGCTCCGGCTGGTCACGTTGCAGGCGGCGCAAGGTGTAGGCATCGGTGTCGAGCGTCACATGCGCCATCCGTTCCCAATCATCGTTGACGTGGAACAGCCGGCCGGTGATGTGATTGGACTTGGGCGACGCCAGCAGGAGGGCCAAGTTCAACTGGCGGTCGGTAGCCGCGCCGCCGGTTAGGCGGACTTGCTCGGCCCTTTGCACTTCGGCCTCCCCAGCCCGGTCACCCGCCCGCAGAATCTCATCCGTCATGGCGGTATAGGCGCCGCCTGGGGACATGCAATTGGCTTGCACGTTGTGTTCCGCCACCTCGGCGGCCAGTGTTTCGATAAAGCGGGCGATGGCCGTCTTTGACGCCGCGTAAGCGGAAAAGTTGGGCCGGGCACTGGCTACGCCGCCGCCGGTCAAGGCGATCAACTTGCCGGAACGGTTCCCGATCATGCCTGGCAACACGGCCCGGCAGGCGTTTACGGTTCCACCCAGGTTGGTTTCGATCACATCCCACCAGGCCTTGGGATCGGCTTCAACGGTGGGGCCAATCGGGCCCTGGATACCGGCGGCACAGATCAGGATCTCCACCGCATGCCCGAACTTGACCGCCGCGCTGTTGGCGGTGACCGCGAGAAACTCACGATCCCGCACGTCGCCCGCAAAACGCGCCGATGAGCCGCCGGAATGCTGAATCTCCAGATTCGTCAGATCCAGTTCCGCCCGGCTGCGCGCCACCAGCGCGACATTCGCCCCACGGGCGGCAAACTCCAGCGCCAGCCGCTTGCCGATGCCGCGGCCCGCTCCGGTAATGAGAACTACCTTGCCCGCCACGGCGGCTTCCGATGAACCCTTTATCTTGCTCACGTCCGCCCGCAGTGTAACGCACTTGGGCGGGGGCGGCGTATACTCGTTAGTGGTACTGCTGCGGAATGCGGCCGTGCACTGTTCGATTTTTAACGGAGGCGGATGAGCAAAGAAGATTCGATCGAAGTCACCGGCACGGTATCGGAAAAGTTTCCGAGCGGCCTGTTTAGTGTCACCTTGGACCAGGACCGCATTGTGCTGGCGCACCTGGCGGGCAAGCTGCGCCGCAACCGCATCCGGGTGCTGGCCGGCGACCGCGTCACTTTGGAAATGTCACCCTACGACTTGACCAAGGGCCGCATCACCTATCGCCACAAGTAGTCTCGATGTCACGCCGGACTAGCCCCGCTGGAAAAGTGGCGCTGGGCCGGGCAGTGTCCAAGTCCTATTGCCGGGCCACTCAGCCGAGTCAGCCAGGTTGATCACAACCCGACTGCGATATTTTCCCCGGCGCGCAATTCCGCGCTAACAAATTCAAATCAGAAGTTCTAAGCTCCCTCCGGCCGCCTCTCTCCAGCGGTTCACGGCTCCGAACGCCCTTCCCTGCGTTTCTATACTTTCTGTGGCTCCAAAGGGGGGCAGCTTGAAGGTATCCACCACAGTTTCCAAATTACGGCGGACAAGTCCGGAAGCCGCGGCCGCGTCGCTGGAAGGCCAGTTGAACGCCCGGTTGATTGGGCAAACTCAAGCCACGCGCGCGATCGTTCCTTACGTCCAGATGTTCCAGGCCGGGTTGTCGCTGGAAGGCCGGCCGGCCGGCGTGTTCCTGTTGCTGGGCCCCACCGGCACCGGCAAGACGCGCACCGTCGAGACGCTGGCCGCCGCTCTACACGGCAGCGAACGGAATCTCGTCAAGATCGATTGCGGCGAGTTCCAGATGGAGCACGAAGTCGCCAAGCTGATCGGCGCGCCGCCCGGCTATCTGGGCCACCGGGAAACGCCGCCCATGCTGACCCAGGCCAAGCTCTCCGCCGCCGCCAGCGAGAAGTGCCCGCTCTCGATTCTGCTGTTCGATGAAATCGAAAAGGCGGCCGCTTCCATGACCCGGCTGCTGCTGGGCGTGCTCGACAAGGCCAGCTTGCGGTTGGGCGACAACACCACCGTCAACTTTGACCGCACGCTGATCTTCCTCACCTCCAATCTGGGCGCGCAGGGTATGGCCAACGAGCTCCGCCCCGGCCTGGGCTTTGAGCGGCCCGTGGCCCCAGTCGAAGAGCGCCGCGCGCGCCTGGAGACCGTGGCCACCAGCGCCATGAAGCGCAAGTTTACGCCCGAGTTCGTCAACCGCATCGACAAAGTCATCACCTACCAACCGCTGGACCGCCCGGCGCTGGAGCGCATCCTGGGCCTGGAACTGGACGAAATCCAGCGCCACATCGACCGGCGGCTCACTGCTCGTGCTTTCCAGTTGGAAGTGCCCCTCCGCGCGCGCCGCGCTCTGCTCGATCAAGGAACCAGCGCGGAATACGGCGCCCGCGAACTGAAGCGGACCTTGCAACGCTCCATCCTGCAACCGCTAGCTGCCCTGGTAGCCGACAACCGCATCGCCCCCGGCAGCACCGTGCGAGTGGAGTTCGACGGCCAGGAGTTTGTGCTGGACCCGCCGTCGAGCCAGGCGGCATAAAGTAGCCTGGGCGCGTGGTATGGTCTCTGGTATGGCCACCACCAAGATCACCATCACGGTTGACGACTCCCAACTGAAAGAGATCCGCGCCCTGGTGGCTGCCGGAGAGGCGGCCAACGTCTCCGCCTTCGTGAAGCACGCCGTGGCCGTCGCCCTTTCCGATGTGGCCGGGTGGCGGGAGATGCTGGCGGCCGGGCTCCAGGAAACGGGTGGACCGCTCACGAAGAAGGAACGGGAGTGGGCGGACTCGATCCTGGCTCCGCGTACCCCGAGAGCCGCCAACGATAAGGGCAAGGCCGCGTGAGTGGGGTCACCTTCGATGCGGGCGGTCTGATCGCGCTGGACCGCAACGACCGCCGCATCCTGGCCCTTTTGGAACGCGCCCGGGAGCGTGGCCTGCGGATCACCATCCCCGCCACAGCCCTGGCGCAAGCGATGCGCAATCCTGCCCGGCAAGCCCGCCTCTCCCGCCTAATCCGTCAACCCAGCACCGACCTGATGCCACTCGACGGCCCATCCGCCACCGCCGTCGGGCTACTGTTGGCCCGCACCGGGACTGCCGACATTGCGGATGCGCACGTTGTAGTTTGCGCTCAAAGGGCTGGCCAGGTGATCGTCACCAGCGACCCGGAAGATCTGCGAGGCCTTAGTGAAGAGCTGACCCTTGTGGTTGTGTGAGGTTCCGCCACCCCACCCGAGCGAAGGGAAGACGGCAGACAGATGGTACCTGCGCACAGGCAACTCGCATTGGCGGCAACACGCTATTGCCCTCGCGCCGCGCTTGCTTTCCATATCAATTGTATATACACTTGTATCGACCGATGCAATTCGAATGGGACCCGGACAAGAACCGAGCCAACCTCACCAAGCACGGAATCGATTTCGCGTTGGCGGCACTCGTGTTCGCGGATCCTCATGTGACGCTGAGGGAAGATCGAGTAGACGAAGCGCGCGAACGGCGTTGGCATGCTTTGGGGCTGGCCGCCGGGGTTGGAGCCGATGCTGTTGGTCGTTCATGTTTACAGGGAGGCAAGCGATGGCGAAGAAATCATCCGCATCATCTCGGCCAGAAAAGCTCGTCAGAGTGAGTGCCGAGCGTATCTTCAGTAAACCGATTACGAAGGCGCAGCGCGAGCGGCTGGCGCAACTGGCCGACAAGCCGGACTCCGCGATTGACGTGTCCGATATACCTCCGTTGACCGACGAACAACTGGCGCAAATGGTCCCGTACCGGCTGCGATCCAAGACGACGCTGATTTCGTTTCGCGTCCAGAACGATGTCCTCACCTGGCTGAGATCGAAGGGGCCGGGTCATTTGAGCCGGATCAATGCGATTCTCGCCAACGTAATGGAAGCCGAGCAGCGACTGAACGGCGCTTGAGCGTCCTCAACGCCCGCGCCGCCACTTGAGTGCTGGATCAATCAAGCGACAAACCGGCCCTTCCAATCATGTTGCCCGGTTACGCCGGATACAAGGCCCGATCAACGGTGCAGTGCAGAGCACTACCCTACCGCCCCGCCTCAGACTCCACCGTCTCCATCACCACTGACCCTGCCATCTGCCGCACTTCCAGCGAGAACTTCACTGCACCCGCGGCATCAGCATAAAGCAGCCAACCGGCGCGCAACTGGTCCAGATCGAGCGGAACCGTCTTCTCACCATCGCCGGAGCGGATCTGCAACTGACCCCGCGTGGCCGTGCGGAAGACGGGGGAACTGGCGTTCCAGGTCAGGCGGCGGCCGTCGGGTTGCGGTTGGACGGTCAGCGATAAGGCGTAGTGTTCCGGCTCCGGCGGATGCGTCAAGGACCGTCCGGCAAAGAATCCTCCGCTCCAACCCAACACCACGGCCATCGTCAAAGCGGCGGCGACGATTCCTTTGCTGGCCCGGATCCGCGTGACTCCCGCACCCGCGGCAACTTCGGCGGCGGGCAACTGGGAGGCGGTGGAGTTGCTGGGAGGGGCGGCCACCTCCTGCGGCATCTCGGAACTATCGCTGGGCCGAGACCGTCGTTCGCGCTTGCCGCCGCCCAGTTGCTTCCGGGCAAATGGGAACTCTGCCGGCGTCATGGATTCCAGCACACCACCACGGCGATGGAAGAACCCGGCCTGGCTCAGGCGAGTGGCAAACGGCTGGATGATCAGCAGGACCGCCTCCGGCGGCTGCGGGGCGCCCGGGAAGTGCTGGTCGAACAGGCTTTGGTCCTGGGGCCGGGGGCTGAGACCCTCGTCGGTATGGCTGCGCCAAATGCCCACCGCCTTCATCGGCCGGGGAACGGCCAGGGCGGCGGCCACCCGGCCTTTCTCGCTGTCACTGAACTGCCAGGAGGGCCCCAGGCGGTGATCGCAGGGCACTTGCTCAAACCCTTCAATCACAATCGTGCCTTCTTCCAGATGCCCCAACAAAATGCCGCCCACCTCGGCACCACGCTTGGGCACGGCGCCAAAGCCGCGCAAAACATCCTGCAGCATGGCATCGACGACGTCGTAGGCGATCTTCACCGGCGCTTGCGCACCGTCCGGTTGCCAAAGATAGTGAATGGGTGTTTCCATGACGCTTTCCGGCCGGCACCGCGAAAGGCCGCCCTTTCGGATTGTCGCGCCATCAGCACTCCCATGGGAAGCGCGCTGTTCCCTAGCTGGTGGTGAGTGCCGGGACGCCCGCTTGGGCGCAGGGTCCGCCGTGGCTTATTCTTTTAGTCATTGACCGGAACACTCTACCTTGTCGCCACCCCTATCGGGAACCTGGAAGACATCACCTATCGCGCCGTCCGTATCTTGCGTGAAGTGGACCGGATTGCCTGTGAAGACACGCGCCAAACGCGCAAACTGCTAAACCACTACGCGATCGACCGGCCCCTGGAAGCCATCCACGAACACAATGAACGGGAGCGCTGCGCGCAACTGGTGGACCGCATCGTGGCCGGTGAGAACGTGGCGCTGGTGTCCGATGCCGGCACGCCGCTGATCTCCGACCCAGGGTACCGCCTGGTTCGCGAGGCCATCACCCGGCAAGTGCCGGTCGTCGCCATTCCGGGCCCGTCGGCTGTGATGACCGCTCTGGCGGCATCCGGTCTGGCCACCGATGAGTTTCTGTTCGCCGGTTTCCTGCCGCCCAAGTCCGGTGCCCGCCGGAATGAACTGGCACGCCAGCAGGGGGAGCAGCGGACACTAATCTACTTTGAAGCGCCACACCGTGTTCTGGAGACTTTGTCGGACATCGCGGAGACGCTTCCGGGCCGCCCTGTCGTGGCCGCGCGCGAGCTTACCAAACTGCATGAAGAGGTGCTGCGGGGTACGCCCGCCGAAATCCGGGCCGTGCTGGCCGCCCGTCCCGCAGTGCTGGGCGAATTCACGTTGCTGGTCGGGAAAACAGAAGGGATCGCGGCCAAACCCACCGATGAGGCCTTGCTGGAAGCCGTCGCTCAACGGATCGCGGCCGGGGACTCCCGGATGGACGCCATCAAGGCCGTGGCCCGGCAATATGGCTTACCCAAGGGCGACGTCTACCGCATTGCGGGGTAGACCGAATCGTGGGACAACACCCAATCGTGGAAACAAGATCAACGTGGCGGACTAACTGTGCCACAACTCCAGCGTCTTGCGGACCGCTTCCCGGACTTCGGCTTGGGCGGTTGCTTCCACTTCCAGGAAGTTGAATCCCTCCAGCAGCCACTTGGAGAGTGCTGGAGCCACTAACCGATAGAAAACACGGCGTCCATCACGGCGTTCCACCACCACCCGATGGGCTCGCAGAACGGATAAATGCTGGGAGACACGGGAGTGACTTACCTCCAGAATGGCTTGCAGACCGTTGACGTCCAGCTCACCGTCACGAAGTTCTTCGACGATACGAATCCTATGTGGGTGTGCCAGAATCCCTAGGAATGTAGCCATCTCTTTCGATGCAAAAGCTCGCGCAGGCATGATTGCCCTTTATCATTTCACGAAAATCTGCCGGCACGCAAACCTTTTCACATACACATATTGCTACCTATGGAAGTTCGGTCAGTTGACAGGTGGTCTACAGTCGGTGTTCACTGGAAGAGACGTTCTCAGATTAAAATATGTTTATTAATGGGATCTACCATGCGGCCCTGACCACGGGTTTCCGCCATTTTCTGACCGCGCCGTGGCCCCAGACGTCCGGGCCCTCGGTCCAAAAGACCGGCAACGGCGGAGGTGTCCGTGGCTGGCGCTAATTCCTCCTCCGGGCATTCCCACCCTTGGCACGGCGTCTCGCCCATGACGCGACTGGGACGGCTGCTGGAAGCCGAGCGCCAGGATATGTGGGTGGTGGTGGCCTATTCGCTGGCCATCGGTATTCTGACGCTGGTGGTCCCGGTGGTGACGCAATCGGTGGTAAACACCATCGCCTTCGGCACGGTTCTACAGCCGCTGGTCCTGCTTGCCCTTATCGTTTTCCTGGCCCTCACGTTCTCCGCCGCCCTGCGCGCTTTGCGGCATTGGGTGGTGGAAGTGTTGCAGCGCCGGATCTTTGTCAGGGTGATTTC
Organism: Bryobacteraceae bacterium; assembly: GCA_044359315.1. Taxonomy (GTDB): domain Bacteria; phylum Acidobacteriota; class Terriglobia; order Bryobacterales; family Bryobacteraceae; genus JAPKYZ01. The sequence continues at coordinate 11,505 of JBIKMK010000057.1, forward strand.
CGATGCCGTGATGCGGTTGCTGCGGGTGCGCGTCGAGGCCTTTGACGCCGGGCATGGTCCGGAACTGGTCAACCGCTTCTTTGAAGTGGTGACGGTTCAAAAAGGTGCCGCCATCCTTTTGATCGAC
>JBIKMK010000605.1:0-3289 GCA_044359315.1 Bryobacteraceae bacterium
TCCAGTGTGCGCCCACGCCCTTCTCCCGCGATCACTTCACTCCCGGCCACATCACCGGCACGGCGGTGGTGCTGAACCCTTCCAAGCAAAAGATCCTGCTGGTTCATCACCGGCGGCTGGACCGGTGGCTGCTGCCTGGCGGTCATGTCGAGAGCAGCGATCTCGACGTCGCCGCGACGGCCCGCCGCGAGGCGCTGGAAGAGACGGGCGTCGACCTGGTGCCGGCGGAATCTCAGTTGGTCGGCATTGACGTCCACGGCATCCCGCCCAAGGGCCGGGAGCCGTATCACCTGCATCATGATCTGGTCTTCAGCTTCATCGCGCGCTCAGAGAAGCTGCAAGGTTCGGAGGAGACGCGCGACGTCGCCTGGTGTCCGATCACGCAGTTTGGCGACTACGATCTCCCCACCAGCATCCGGCGCAGCGCATTGCGGGCCCTGTGGGGCTGGTGACGCCGGGAGAAGCTGACGCCAGCGTGCCGCTGACGGTGGGCGAACGGGCCCGGTCGTTTGGGTTTGGTCTCGCTACGGGCGCCGGTCTCTCACTGCTGGCGGCTGGCCTGGGACATCTGCTGTTGGGCTGGCAGTGGACCGAAGCCGAACTGCGGCCCGTGTCGGTGTTGTGGCGGAGCTTGGTCCAGTTGAGCTGGCTGATCACGTTGGAGGAACTTGCCTTCCGTGGGCCTCTGTTTGGCTGGATGGAGAAGCGCTGGGGGACCGGGATGGCGGAGGTGGGCACTTCGCTGGCGTTTGCGGCCTCTGCGGTGGTGGCGGGCTGGTCCATTGGCGCGGCGATGACGGGTCCGCTGGTGGGCGGCTGGATTCTGGCGAAGCTCCGCTCCGGTTCCGGGTCTGTCTGGTGCCCCTTGGGCGCGCACTTGGCCTGGAGCTGGATCCAGGACAATGGTCCGGTGTGGGCGGTGTTGCTGCTAGGCCAAGCCTAAGGGGGCTGGCGCTGCGGTACGATCAGCCACAGCCCTCTATGAAACGCCTTTTCGCTTGGCTCTCCCCGTTGCCCGTCGTGGCATTTTTCAGCCTGAACGCCGTCAGTGATCCGGTGCCCGTCTTCCGTGACCTGTTCAATGGCCGGGACCTCTCCGGTTGGGTGAACGTCAACACGGACGCCGACACGTGGCGGGTGGAGAACGGCGAATTGATCTGCAGCGGCCACCCGATCGGCGTCATGCGGAGTGACCGGCAGTATGAAAACTTCGTGCTCCACATCGAATGGATGCACACCGAACCCGGCGGCAACTCCGGCGTGTTTGTGTGGAGCGATGCGCGGCCCGGCGAGAAGAACCGGCTGCCCAACGGGGTTGAGGTGCAGATGCTGGAGCTCGACTGGCCCAAGCTGCATATCAAGGACGGCGTGCTGCCGCCCATCGCCTATGTGCACGGCGAGCTGTTTGGCGTGGGCGGGGTGAAGACCATTCCCGACTTGGCCCGTGGGGAGCGCAGCATGTCGGCCGAGAACCGCTGCAAAGGCCGGGGCGAATGGAACGCCTACGATGTGGTGGCCGTGGACGGGGTGATCAAACTTTCGGTGAATGGAAAGTTTGTGAATGGAATCAGCCGTTCGACGCAAAAGAAGGGTTATCTGTGCCTGGAATCTGAGGGGGCCAAGATCCACTTCCGCAACATCAAGATCATGGAGTTACCCTCGGGAATCACTAATGCTGACCAAGTAGCTCCGGTATTGAATTAGGGAGTTATCTTGTCCGCTATTGAGTAGCTGTAAATAGTTTCTGGAAATACTGGAACCGCTGGTTAAAAGGGAGTATATTCTAGTTGCGCGTGGAGGGCGCAACGGAATGAAGCGGTACCTTCCAGTAGTTATTCTTACCTGTACACTCGGCTTCGCGGCCGATCCACCGGAGCAAGCCAAGCGAGGTGAAGCGCTGTTCGCCTTGAAGAGCGCCTCCGGTTACTCCTGCACGACGTGCCATCAGGTGGGCGGGCAGGGAACGGCCGTAGGGCCTGATTTGAAGACCATCGCCCGGCTGCATCCCCGGGCAGTTGTCATGGCGATTCTGGCGACGCGAACGCAGGCGGTGGTGGAAGTCACGCCGCTCAAAAGCAAGTCGTTCCCCGCGATGAAAGCGGGCCCCGATGAGTATTTTGACTTAAGCGTCAATCCACCGGCCAAGCGCACGCTAACGGCGGCGGAGATTCGCAAGACCCAGGACAACGGCGATTGGAAGCACCCGCCGGAATCTCGCGGTTTGACCAGGGATCAGTTGGCGGACCTGATCGCCTATATCCGCTTCGCCACGTTCGGGGATACCAAGGGCGTCGATCCGGCTGACATCCCCAGCCGTTGATGGCACCACCCGCGGAAGCCTGAAACAATAGCGTTGGCGTGCTTTCGACGGGAATCCAACATCAGCCAAAACAACGGACCGGTCGCTTTGCCCCATCGCCGACCGGTCCGCTGCATTTGGGGTCCCTGGTGGCGGCGGTGGCCAGCTTTGCCGACGCTCGTTCACGCGGCGGCCGGTGGCTGGTGCGGATGGAGGATGTAGACACGCCGCGCACCGCGCCCGGTGCGGCGGATTCGATTCTGCGAACGCTGGAAGCTTATGGCCTCCATTGGGACGGCGAAGTGGTCTACCAGAGCCAACGGACCATGCTCTATGAAGAGGCCCTGTTCCGATTGGGTGCGGGGGCCTTCAATTGTGCTTGCACGCGCCAGGATCCGGTCTGCCACTGCGCCGAGGGCCTGCCCGCCGGCCGGGAGGCGCGGTCGGTGAAGGTGCGGTGGCCGGAGGGAGAACCGTTCGTCGTGAAGCGGGCCGACGGGTTGTTCGCCTACCAGTTGGCCGTCGTGGTGGACGACGCGGCGCAGGGCGTCACCGACGTCGTGCGGGGAGCCGATCTGCTGGATTCCACCCCGCGCCAGATGCACCTGCAGCGACTGTTGGGCTATCCCAGGCCGCGCTATCTGCACGTGCCGGTGGTGACCGATGCGGCGGGCGACAAGCTGTCCAAGCAAACTCGTGCTCCGGCCATCTTGCCCGGAGATGAGGCGACGCTGCGGGCCGCGCTCGGCTGGCTGGGGCATCAGCCGCCACCGCATGCAGACCCGCTGGAGTGGGCTATTCGGCACTGGGATGCGGGGCGCGTCCCGAATGCCGTGGCCGGGTAGGGGCAAGTTTGCTCTGGTGGCTTATCATGAGTGAATGGTTCGCTTGGGAGTTGCACTTTGCTTGATGATGGGGCTGTCTGCACAACAGCCCCCGGCCGCCTCGGGCGCAAAACCGGCGGTGACGGCAGCGGCAAGTGTTCCCTCC
>JBIKMK010000606.1:0-3286 GCA_044359315.1 Bryobacteraceae bacterium
CCGGCAGAGTGCCGCTACTGCTTCCGGAGCATCCGGACGTCTGTCGACCGAACTGGCAAGCGCATGCAAACGGCCGTTCAGGTCCAGCCGGATGACGCCGCTCAACATCAGGCGGCGTCCGCGGAGATCTTCGACGGAGGTGACCCCCGCCCCCTTGCGCGACAACAAGGCTCTCTCGGATCGCCACCAGGGTTGAGTCAGGTGCATCTTGGAACGGCGAGAGTCGAGGATGGCAGCCAGGGGCCATAGGTCGGCCAGGTCCTGCGCGAAGGTGCCTTCGGGCAAAACATCTACTTTCACCCATTGGAGCGGCAGGTCTAGCTTGCCGGCGGCGGCCTCAATGACTTGCACCGCAAACCCCGTGGGCCGGCCATCGGCATCCCAGTAATTAAGCGGGACACTCTGATTGGACGCGATGCGCAAAGGTTGCGTCTGCGCACTTACACACGTCTCCGCCAACAGAAACAGGATTCCAAAGCGGAGATGGCGCGGGCCAAGCATTCTTACTCAAAGGTTATCGGCAGCGGATTGCGTGTTCGGCGGAATATTGTTCAAGCTCGTCTCGGTGGTGTATGGTTTTCGTATTCTACACCCACTAGATCAGGTGCTGGGCGGTGCCGGGCGGACGCCTCCGGTCCAGCCCTTCCGTTATGCCGCGGCGTAAGCCGGGGTCAGTTGGGTATTCCCAGTTGCGGCGCACAGCGGATCAGTGATATCAATCACTCCATGCGTTTCGCCTTATTGCTTCTCAGTCTCACGTTCGGTTTGCTCGCTCAAACTGACCGCGGCACAATTTCCGGCATCGTGACGGACTCCGCCGGAGCCGCGGTGTCCGGTGCCACGGTGGCCATCACCAACGCGGCCACCAACACCACCTTCACCATCCGCAGCGCCGATACCGGCGAATTTGCGGCCCCCAATCTCACTGTTGGCCAGTATCGCGTGGAGGTGACGCAACCGGGCTTCAAGCGCTTTGTCCGGGCGCAGATTGTCGTGGCCGCCGGCGGCAGCGTCCGTGTCGACGCGCAGTTGCAATTGGGCCAGGTTTCCGAAACCATCGAGGTGCAAAGCAGCTCCGTGCAGGTGCAGACCGAGAACGTCAAGATCACCACGGCTGTCTCCAACAAGATGGTGGACGAGTTGCCCCTGGTGGTGGGCGGCGCGATGCGCAGCGTCTTCAATCTGGTGACGATTGCGGCCGAAAGCAAGGGCGACGGCACGCGCTTGACGCTGGGTGGCGGCCAGGCAGCGGCTTGGGATGCCACACTCGACGGCTTGTCGATCACCACCAACCGCTCCGCCGACACGGGTGAGATCGCCTATCTGACGCCCTCCGTCGATGCCATCACGGAGTTTGCGGTGGACACCAATGGATTCAAGGCGGAGTACGGCCAGGCAGGCGGCGGAGTGATGTCGTTTGTGTCGCGCTCCGGCACCAACCAGTATCACGGCAACTTCTATAACTTCTTCCGCAATGAACGCTTGGATGCCCGCGAATTTTTCGCCGCCCGCCGCAGCGTGTTGCGGCAGAACAACTTTGGCCTCACGGCCGGCGGACCCATCTCGATTCCGAAAATCTACAACGGCTCCAACCGGACGTTTTTCTTTGCGGCCTACGAGGGCTTCCGCAACCGCGCCGGGTCCAATGACACGATTCTGACCGTCCCCACCACCGAAATGTACTCGGGCGACTTCCGCCACTGGGTGGACGGCAATGGCCGGCCTTTGGCGATCTTTGATCCTTCAACCACGCGCGCCAACCCCAACGGCAGCGGCTTTGTGCGAGATGCTTTCCCGGGTAACCAGATTCCCGCGGCGCGCTTTGCCAATCTATCGCGGCGGATGTTGTCGATTGCCCAGCCGCTCGCGGTGCCCAACCGGCCGGGCCTGGTGCCCGGAACCAGCGGCTATGTGCGGCTCAACTACCTGGTCAGCGGTGGCTCCATCCAGAACCCGCAAGACAAGGGCAGCATCCGCCTCGATCATCACATCACCAGCAACCAGCGGGTCTCCTTTTTCTATAACCGCACGGAGTTTAACCAGGCCGTCAGCGCCGGTGGCCCTCCCGGACTGCCGCTGCCGCTGTGGAGCGGCCAAGTGCAGGAGTTCCCCACGCGCGCCTATCGCGGCACCCATGACTGGACGCTGAACCCGCGCATGCTGAACCTGTTTTCCGTCGGTGTCAACAACTTCGACAAGGTCTCGGGTTCACCCAACGTGGGGGGCAACTGGAAGGACCGGGTTTGCTTGGGCAATGTGCCCAATTGCAACCAGAACCTCATGAACGTGGCCTTCAGCGAGTTCACGCAATGGGGCGGTACCTCACTGAACGGCACCTACCAGCCCTCCATCCAGATCAAGAACGACTTCAGCTGGGTGAAGGGCAAGCACACCATCAAGATGGGCTATCTGTTCCAGCACCAGAGCGCGGAAGGCTACGGCGAGCAGGATATCGCGGGCCGCGCGGAATTCAGCTTCCTGGGCACCAGCGTGCCCGGCGCGACGGCGTTCACCAGCGGCTCCAGCTTCGGCAGCTTCCTATTGGGAGAAGCGAACGTGGGCCGCACGGAGACGGAGCGCTACGTTCCGCAGGTTTACCCCTACCATGGCGTCTACGCCCAAACGGATTGGCGCGTGTCGCGCAAACTGACCGTCAATTTCGGCGTGCGCTATGACGTGACGCTGCCCCCCCGCGCAAAGAACGACCAGTACAGCGACTTCAACCCGACGCGTCCCAACCCCGCTGCCGGCGGCATTCCCGGAGCGCTGTGGTTTGCGGGCTTTGGCGAAGGCCGCGAGAATACGCGCTCGCTGGTGCCGGGCTGGTACGGGGGCATCGGTCCGCGCCTGGGCATTGCCTGGGCGGCCGATTCCAAAACCACCATCCGCATGGGCTATGGCCGGTCCTTCAGTAAGGTGACGGCGGTGCAGGGCAGTGGCCACTTCGCTGGATTCATCGGGCAGTACACGTTCCAATCACTGAACCAAGGCATCACCCCCGCTTTCCGGCTGGATCAGGGTCTGCCCGCCTATCCCCTGCCGCCGCAAATCAACCCGTCGTTCTCCAACCGCAACAACGTCGAATACTGGCAGGGACAGGAAGCGACGCGCGCGCCGGAGCAGAACTCCTGGACGTTTTCCATCCAACGCCAGGTGGGGCGCAACACCGTGCTGGAAGGTTCCTATAACGGCGTGGCGGGCAGCCGTCTGCAAACCGGCCTCCTGAACATGAATCAGGTGCCGACGCCGATCTTCAACGATCTGATGACGCGCTTTGGTGGGGCTC
>JBIKMK010000059.1:0-11568 GCA_044359315.1 Bryobacteraceae bacterium
TGGGCGTCGCCTACAAGCGCGATATTGATGACGTTCGGGAATCGCCCGCGCTGGATATCATCCACCTGTTGATGCGGACCGGGGCTCGCATCACCTACGAAGATCCTTTCGTGGCCACTCTCGAACATGAGAGCCTTCCATTCGAATCACAGCCTGGTTTGGCGCCGGAAGCCGATTGCGTGGTGATCGTCACCAACCACGAGAGGTTCGACTACCCCGCCCTGGTTGAGCATTCGAAACTGATTGTTGATACCCGGAACGCCTGCAAGGGCCTGAAATCAGACAAGATCGTCCGGCTTTAGCGCACCAGCCCGATTTTCTTGGCTGCGGGCTGCAACGAAACGGCCATGATCCATGCCATCGACCGCGCCCAGGTCCGGCAGGATCTCTACGACGCTTCGCTCGCCCTACCGCGCCAAACAGCCGGTACCTGGTCCGCCTACCCCTTCCCGGCGTCGATCATCCTGTACCAGCCCAAGCAGGGTTACGTGAAATTTGACCAAGGCAAAGCGGATGCCTACTTTAAGGGCGTCGTGGACAAGCTGGTGGATCTGACAAATTCAACGGTTAAGCTGTGGGACAAGGCCGGCATTTTCAAGTAGAGTTCCGGCCAGCCTGGGCCGCGGGCGTCGAAAAACGAACCGGCCCGCTTGCCTAAAGAAGGCGAGCGGGCCGGTCCGATCAGACGGTAGCTGTTGACCTAGTTGGACTGAGCGGCAAGCGTGCCGGCCGTGACACCGACAGCAGCCAGGACACCCACGACGATCCAGACTTTGGCGGTCGCCGACAAGCCAGCAGCGCCAGCAGCCTGAGGAGCCGGCGAGGGAGCAGGCATCGGAGCCGGCTCGTCGGCCAGCCGGTTCAGCCGGGCCACCTCGATCACTTGGGTGGAGCGGTCAGCGGAAGCCTTTGGAGCACCGGTTACCTGGATCCGGCGACCAATCTCACGGTCGAGGCCATTGCCATTCAATTCCACCTTGAGACCGGAAACCTCATCGGGAAGTACATAATGTCCGTTCTCGCGAGCCAAGCGGCCCGTCATGGTGGAGCTGGCCGCCACACCGCTCGGTTGCAAACCAAGCGCCCGACCGGCGGTGAGATTAGCCACGGGCATGCCGTTGACATCGGTCACCTTGACGACACCCGAAAGAGCAGCCACCAGGACATGGTCCTTCTTCATTTCAACGCGAGCCTGGGCCGCATCGCCCGTCACGCGGAAGCCCATCGCTTCAACGGCATACGAATTCTTGCCGGCCAACTGGCCGACGCCCCGCTCCAAGACCACCCGATCAGCGAAAACCTTCGCCTGCGATTCGCGGTCCAAAGCAACGTTGGACCCACCCATTAGCTGCAGCATTGAGGGGAAAGCCGAAGTCTTGACGGAAGTGCCAGCCGCCAGATTGGCATTCCCATCCACCATCGTATTGTTGACTTCCAACTTGCCGTGGGAAACCGCAATCCCGATAGCAGGACTCGCGGCGAAAGCCGATCCAACAACCAAACTGAGGACTACAAAGTTTTTCTTCATTCTAGAAACCCATATTCCTTATCGTTCTGCATCGAGCCGCTAGCATTTTTTTGAGCCCCCAAAAGAGCCAAAACCGACAGCGGGTTCTCTCTTCGCCAAGCCCGAGGGCCAAACACAAGAGCGCCTATTGAGGTATTATCGACATTTCAGCCAGGAAAAACAAGTGTAATCTGTTTGGCTAAACGCCGAACGTTGTTAACGTTACAAGAGAATCGGCTGGTTTTGGGGAAAACGTGAGGCCCTCTTCACCATTTTTTCGCTTGCTCACCCTTGTCAGCGCCATGATGCTGCTTGGGGCGGCGGCTTGGTCGGTACTTCTGGGCTGGGCGGATTGGCTGCGTCGTCGGCCCGACCTGGTCAGTGTTGCCCGTTCCACGGAACTTGATCCACTGAACGCGCAAGGCTACCGGGCCAAGGCGCTCTATGAGGAGTTGGCCGGGCAGGATTCCACCGCTAGCTGGAAGAGGGCAGCGGAATTGAGCCCCCGCGATGCCCGCATTCTCATCCCGGCTGGCATTCAGGCCGAAACCATGGGCGACCTTCGCACAGCGGAGGCCTATCTTCGACAGGCTGAACGGTACAACAAGCTCTGGCTGCCGCGTTGGACGCTGGCCAATTATTATGCTCGAAGAGGCGACCAGGCCCAGACATTCTCCTGGCTCAGTGCCGCGCTGGAGAGGTCCTACGGGGAGACGCAGGCAGCGTTTCAGTTGGCCGTGGACACTGGGGCTTCCGAGTCAGTCATTGCCTCCCGTGTCGTGCCCAATGCCGCCCACCCACTTGGGCAATTCTTTTACTTTGTGGCGCGAAAGGCGATCGCTACCGAGGAGGTATCGCTACTTGAATCCTTGGCGGTAAAGTTCGTCGGTTTGTCGTCGCAGGACCGCCGTGGCTTCGCCCAGGGGTATCCATTGCTGGCTCTGATTGATCGCCTTTTGCTGGACAACTTTGGCGAAGTGGCAGCACGCCTCTGGTATCTTGGGTGCCAGGCCGGACTGATTGATTCTTCGCCGAGAGAGGCGGATGGGATCATCGTAAACGGATCATTCCGCCATTCGTTTGTAGGACATGGCTTGGACTGGTACTTGTTTAGCCCGCCGGGCATATCAGCAGTGCAACATCGGGGGCCAGGCACCGTCAAGATCTCCTTCACCGGTCTTCAGCGAGGCACGTCCAGACTGCTTTCTCAGACTCTGGCTATTCCACCCAACCGAACCTGGCGGGTCAGCTTCGAGTTCGGCACACAAGCGATCAATTCCCGGCAGCCAGCCTTTGCCTGGATGCTGGGCGATGAGATTTTACCCCTGGCTGATCCCATGGTCAGCGAGGGTTGGGCGTCAAATAGCTTCCTGATCCCTGCCTCAGACGCCCCCCGCACGGTGCCACTCGTTCTCGTTGTTCGTGATCTCCCCGGGATGGTACGCCCAGAGGGCGAGTTGTGGATTCGCAACGTAAAGGGGGCCGTGGCGAAGTGAGTTTCCAGACAGTTCTTCCATTCGCGTGGTTGGGCCTACTGATGTTCGGCATCCTGACCGCGTGGGTTCGTGATCGCTGGGCCATCGCTGCCATGCAGGCGGGGTTTCTTGCCTTGGGCTCATGGGCTTGCGTTTTGTTTACAATTCGGCCCGCCCAGGCACAACTCTCTCCGATTTTGCTTCTCCCGTTGGGGGTGGTGGGTTGGGGCATACTCCAGCTTGCGCTTGGTGAGTCTGTTAGCCGCTGGGACACCTTCGCGAGCGTCACAGTTTGGCTCACCCATGCGGTAGCGATGCTGCTGGCGTTGCTCATCGGAACAACCTCGCGAACCCGAGCTCAGATCCGAGAGTATCTGTTTTGGTTCGCCACGGCTGTGGCAGTTCTCGGGATCGTACAGAACGTCACCGGCGGTGGACGCGTGTTTTGGTTATTTGATTCAGGCTCCACTGAGTCGGTCATGGGCGTCTTCGTCTATCGAAATAAATTCGCCCAATTCCTGGAGCTGTTTTTGCCCTTTGCCCTTTTTCGCGCCGTTGAGGGTTCACGCCCGATTGCCGGGATCGCGGCTGCGGCTGTCATGATCGTCGGCTCAATCGCGGCGGGTTCCCGCTCGGGATTTGTGATCGTCGCGCTAGAGGCCATTACGTTCTTCTGGCTCATGCGGCGTGGCCGCTGGCTGGATGATAGCCGCGCGGTAAAGCTTTCTTTGCAGGCGGGACTATTGGTCTTGATCGCCGGCGGGGTAGTGGGCTTGGATTTTCTGCAGTCACGGTTTAAGCAGAATATTCTGTACGATGTTCGTATTCCAATTAGCCTCGCTACTGTCGATATGATCAAGGAGCATCCGTGGTTTGGGGTCGGGTTGGGCGCTTGGCCTGCCGCCTACCCGGAGTTTGCTCATTTGGACACCGGCGTTTTTGTGAATCAGGCGCATTGCGACTGGCTACAGTGGACCGCAGAAGGCGGACTACCGATGTTGGTTTTGATGCTTTGGCTGGCTGGGATGGCGGTCCGGGTTGGCCTAGACCGGCCCTGGAGTATCGGCGTATTATTTGTGTTGATTCATGGGTTGGTGGATTATCCGATGCAGCAAGTGCCTCAATTTGCGACCCTGGTAATGGCAGTTTTGTCACTTGCCTGGACGGACCGCCAGGCCCTTCGTGCCGGGGCGACAAGAGACGATCGTGCTTTCAAGAGAGGTTCGTTATGAGATCGAGAAATGTATGGTTGGCGGTTTGCCTGAGCGTTTTTCTCTGTGCCAAGCAGCAGGCGCAGTCGAAACAGAATCAGATTTACGCGCAGATGCCTGATTCGACGCAATCCAATCTTCCAGGCCAGAAGATTGGCGCCAATGATCTCATTGGTGTCTCCGTCTACGATGCGCCAGAGTTGACGCGAACCGTTCGGGTCTCCTCTGATGGCTTTATCATGCTCCCGATGGTCAAGGGGAAGTTGAAAGCCGATGGCTTGCTTCCGATGGAACTTGAAAAGGCCATTTATCTCGCGCTTCAGCAGGGAGGTATCTTGGTTGAACCAATCGTTACGGTCACGGTAGTCGAGTATCGCAGCCGGCCGATCAGTGTGATCGGGGCCGTGAAGAGACCCGGCACCTTTCAGGCGGCTGGCCCAATGACTTTGCTGGAAGCGCTGGGCCGCGCTGAAGGTCTATCTCCGGACGCCGGACCGGAAATCTTGCTCAGCCGCCCCGAAGTGGATTCATCTTCAAAGCGATTTCTCACTCGGATCTCGGTGCGTGATTTGATTGAGCGAGCCAATCCTGAGCTAAACGTTGAATTGCGTGGAGGTGAAGAGATCAGGGTTCCTGAGGCTAAGCACATTTATGTGGCGGGAAACGTAAAGAAGCCGGGAGCCTTCACCTTGCGGGAGGGTTCCCCGATGACGGTCATGAAGGCGCTTTCTTTAGCAGAAGGTATTTCTCCGTTTTCGATGAAGACCGGCTACATTTTGCGCCCGGTTGAGGGTGGGCCGAAGAAAGAGATACCTATTGAACTCGCCAGAATCCTGAAACGGGAGTCGGCCGACGTAGATCTGGAACCGGAGGATCTCCTTTATATTCCGGAGAATAGCCGCCGCAAAACAACGACGAACATCGCTGAGAAGGCTGCCGGATTTGGTCTGGCTACTATCTCTGGCGTCCTCATCTGGCGACGCTAGGAAGACGTCCTTGCATATTTGTCCCCATTGCGGCAGCAGTGAGAATCATTCGTCCCGGCGCGCGGCGCTCTTGCGAGCCACATTTCCATTACTGCGTTGCGACCTATGCCGTCGACTGTTTCGCGTGTTTCCGGGCTACCGGCTCTTCCGGGGAAACATATACTGGCGTTTCGGTGTTGCAGCACCCGCGGGCATTCGCCGCTTAAAGCGGAATTTGGGCCAAGCATCCTCTAGCCGGGGCAGCCGATTGTTTCGTATCGGACTCTTGTGGGCCGGTGCGCTGCTACTAATTGCACTTCTGTTGGCGGTCCTTGTTGCGGGTTCCGGGCCTCGCGGCGAAGCTCTCATCCGCGATTGCGATCCGGCGGGTAGCTATTTCTGCTGTCCGGCCCCATCATCGGCAGAAGGTGGCGCCTCCGCCGCCCAGCGAAAGATTCCGCGCAGAGCGCTAGCACCAGTGCGCGTCGGCGCGACGTTGGGAACTCGCGCCTGAGGCGGCCCGGTTAGCGTGAGCCATACTTCAAGTGATCTCTCCGGCGGATCACCTGCCATGGCCGCCCGGACCAAGTAGGCCTGGAGGCTGGTCCGATAGACCAAAACCTGACCGATCAACGTCTCGGCAGGCAACGAATCATTTCCTTCGACCAAGCCCCCCACCCAAAATCCGGTCACCGGGGGTATGGTGGCCGTGAGCCCCGTGGCCCGGGCACCATTCACGAAAAGATCCAGGCGCTTCTGTGGCTCCTGATAGGTGACGCACACGTGCCGCCACTTGCCATCCGCTGACTCCAAGGGAGTAAATTCCGCCACCACTGATCCCGCCGAAAGCGTCAGTCCAGAAGCACTCTGTCGCAACACTACGGACTGGCGTTCGTCGGAAATCAGGACTGCTGGCGCGCGGACTTCCGGGGAGTTGAGCCAGACACAAGCGCTCCATGAAGATGCGGGCCGCTCCAGTTGCATCCTAAGCAGCGGGTCATTGGGGGCCTGATCCGCTGTCACCGCCCAACTCCCGACCGACCGGGGGCCCGGAGAAACTCGAGCATCTTCCAGAACTACATCCAGCATGGAGTGCGGGAGGGCGTCGAACATCAGGCGATGACCCAGGTCGTTGGGATGAACACCGTCCTGATGCCGAAGTGGAGTCAACCAGTTGCCGGTGCCGTCCTGCTTGGACAGGCCGGAAAAGAGATCGCCAAACAATAACTTCCGGTTCTCAAGCTCCCGGTAAATCTGCATCAGCAACTCGTACCGCCGCTTGTCCCAATAGTCGTTGGGGTTCTGGCCGAGTACCATGGGCACCGCCCCCAAAGCCCGCACGCGGGCCGCGAAGATTGCCACGTTATCCAAGTAGCGTTGGGCGATCAACGCCGGCGGATTCCCATTAAATCCGTCATTCAGGACACTGTTAGCTAGGAGCACCACACCAGGTGAATGCACGGCCACATCACGGTCAAATCGGGCCAGGATAGCGGCGACATTGTCGCCTCCGATCGATACATTGATCACTTCCCATCCCCGCTTCTCTAGCTGGCTGGTTAGAAGTCCAGCCCAGGAAGCGGCATAGCGACTAGCCCCAGCTCCGGACGCGGTGGACGACCCCACAATCACCAACCGCCGCACCGGTGGGGGTGGATTTTCCGGCTCCTGACCGTCTCTCCGATCAATGGTGGCATACACCATGGAGGTGGTGGCCACCGCCAGAAGTAATGCTCGGAGACGTGAACGACGCAGCCAGATGGCCATCTAGGGCCTCCCCGCCAGTCCCGCGCTCCGAACCTGCGGAGTCGACGCAATTAGGTGTTGGCAGATACGGTCGGCGATGGCGGCATGGGACTCCTTGCTAAGGTGAGCGCCGTCATGATACATCCTTGCCCGAGGTGTTCCAGGTGGCCAGAGGTTTTCCAACAGATCTAAATAATCGAAACCGTTGATCGCTGCCTCGCTGGCGTACATTGGATTGACTTTCCTCCGATAGCCCATCAGGGTTAAGTCGTCACAGGGCAGCGGACTGAGCAAAATTGTCCGCGGAATGGACAGGCCCGCAACCACTCCGAGAAAAGACCGCAGACGTTCCTGGAAAAACTGGGCATCCAGGAGATAGCTGCCACTCAGTTGGTCCGCCAGAAACTTGAGACGGTTGCGGACACGCCAAGCGATCGCACCGGGCAGGGAGTCAAACGGGCTTATGCTGTCACCAACACTGATGTGGGCCTGGACCTTTTCCGAAAGTTTCCGGCGGGAGGGAAAGCGTTTGGGAACCAAGTATTCAAGCGTGGTTTCGTAGTGGCCAATCTGAAGCACGAGTGTATTCACTTGGTGCCGGGCAATTGGCGCTCCTAATTGTTGTGCATGGCCCAAAGGCAAATAAGGCCATGTGGCCAGCTCATTGAGGTCATGTCCGTAGTTACGAAGAGCTTGAACCGTCAGGGTCGAGAAACTGAAGGCTGGGCCGAACGGATAGCCCACAACGTGACAACCGCCGGCGAACAGGATAGTCGCCATGGAGATCAGTATGCTCCTTTCCCGAGCAATACCACCCCCACGGTGCGGACAAGTATATGTAGATCGAGCCACGGAGACCAGTTCCGGATGTAATAAGTATCCAGAGACTGCTGCACATCCAGCGCTCCATTCGATCGCACGGAGACCTGCCAGAGCCCGGTCAAGCCTGGAGTGACACTCGTTCGCAAGCTGCGGAAGTCATCCCTAAACTCAGTCAAATGATACGACGGGAAAGGCCGTGGGCCGACGAGACTCATCTCCCCCTTCACGACTTGCCACAACTGCGGGAGTTCGTCCAGTGAAAATCTTCGGAGGAAATGGCCCACAACCGGCAGAATCCGAGGGTCATTGCGGAGCTTAAAGAATTGGCCCCAGATGGCCCGCTGGTCTGGGTGCTGGTTGAGATGCTCTTCAAGGAGCATTTCGGCATCTTGATACATGGTGCGCAACTTCAACACTGTCAACGGGTGGCCATCACGGCCCTCCCGTTGTTGGCGGAAAATTGGCGAGCCTCGATCAACCAGTTGAATAGCCACTGCGGCGATCACCATGAGCGGCAGGAAAGCCACCAGTAGAACGCTCCCTAGCACCAAGTCTACACAACGTTTGAGGAGATGATTGGACGGGCGCTGCAGATTGTTCCGGATCTCAAGCCCCAAAACACCGCCGATGTCGCGCGCAGTCACCCACAAGCTCTGTATTCCGTAAAGATCGGGAATGACGATGACCTGTTGGAAATGGAGTTGGCTGATGATCTCCGCCGTTCGCTCGCGACGCAAACTGGGAAGGGCGATCATCGCGGTGGCAATCTGGCCCTGATACTGGGCGGCCATGGAGAGAGGCCCGACCACGGGAACACCGTGCACAGTAGTACCCCATTTCGCGGGATCATCATCAAGCACGACGGCGGGGTGCAGCCCGAGGGTAGGAACCTCGAGCATGTGGCTGATCAGTGCATGGCCCGTCTTGCCCGCTCCGAGAACCAAAACGGACAGACCGGCGCGTCCCCGGCGCACGAGTACAAATCTTGCGATTTCATCCAGAATTGGGGGCACCACGAAAGCAAAAACACCCGAAGCCAGCAAGATGCCACGCGACCATTGACGGTCCTGGACCAGATAGTCCCACGCCACCAAAAACGAAAAGGTGATGGCAGTGGCATACGTTCTGCGGCGCAACCGCTCAACCGGATTCATACCAAATCCGGGGTACAACCCTCCCAGCCAATACATCAATGGCACGACCAGAATGCCAAGGGCCAGCCCTCGGTACTGCGCCGGGCCGATCTCAATCGGAAATCGCTCTAGCAGCGCCCACCGCACGAGACAGCCCGCAAGCAGCGCAATCTCAAGCGCAACGATGTCGGCGATGACGAACAAGCTCACCATCCAGCTCGGGTTCCCGAGCCGGATGGCCTGCTTTACCCGAACGGTGGTGGCAACACTCATTGCAGCAGCCAGTACATAGCGACGTTGATCATGCGCAAGGCGGTCTTAGGCGGAAGCGGTTTGCCCAGGAGCCGTGGCCGACGTGCGGCCAGCCGTGCACAATTCCTCCTCAATCCAGGCGTAAGTCGTTTCGAGACCATCGAAGAGCCGAATCGACGGCTCCCTCCTGAGCGTCTGCCGCAAGAAAGCATTATCTGAGTTGCGTCCACCAGCGACCTGCGGCGTGCTGACATCGTTCCGCCGGCGAATCTGCTTACCCGCGATCGCAGCTGGGGAATCCACGAACGGCTTGATTGTCCCCAGTTCGTCGGTTCCCAGATTGATTGGTCGCGGGCAATCAGATTGCATAAAGTAGCGTGTTTGCCTACCATCACCACATCCATCGACCTCATCCGACTGTAGGGCTAGAGCCACTTTGCGGTCGATTGCCGCCGGGGCCTTTTTCCGGCCGCCTTCATGGGTCCTCCAAGCGCCATAAACATTGTGGAAACAGACCACACGTGTCTCTCGCATAAAGTCTTCGCAGAAGCACTGGCAGAGCTTCTCCGAGTAGAGCTTTCCCAGTCCGTGGGCCCTTTCCGGGTCAGCCGGCCAGGCGGTTGCCTTCGCGAGTGGCTCCACATGGGGAGAGTTCTCAGGGTACTGAGGATCTCGCCAACACCACGCGTTGACATAAGCCAGTGATCATCGCGGCGCAAATCGAGCAGTTCGAACGAGTGCGCCATCGCGGGCTCGGACTCAGGCTCCTTGATGTCGACGCGCCGGACGGTGAAGCTCTCGTGCTCCAAACTCTTCACCAAACGATGGCGGATTGCCATACCGACACCCCTAACCGATGCTGTCTTGCTCAACTGCCTGCCCGCCCCTTTCGGTGCTCATCATCAGATCTGCCAACACTCATCAACTGCCGCGCGAACAGCCACATGAATCTCGGATTATGCCTGATATAGCGCATGGCCAAGCGCCTTGGTTCGGTACCTAGGCGGAACAACCATTCCAGCCCGGAATGCATCATCCAACGGGGAGCCTGGGGCTTGGAGCCGGCCAGAAAATCAAATGCGGCTCCCACGCCGAGCATCACAGCGGAAACCTTGCCCCGGTGGGCAGCCATCCAACGTTCCTGTTTCGGCGTGCTTAGGCCAACGAACAGGATGCGGGCGCCGGAGTTGTTGATGCTGGCTGTAATCTCCTCATCCTCCGCCGGC
The DNA here is from genome assembly GCA_044359315.1 of Bryobacteraceae bacterium. Lineage (GTDB taxonomy): Bacteria > Acidobacteriota > Terriglobia > Bryobacterales > Bryobacteraceae > JAPKYZ01. Next base: position 10,338 of record JBIKMK010000059.1, read on the forward strand.
GTCAGCGGACGGAAGGGCGGAGAGAAGGTGTAGGCTAGCGTCAGCCGTGGCCAACGCTGGGCAATCACTTCTTTCAGACGCTCAACCACCTCCGGACTGGAGCCATAGAGCCCAACCGGGACGCCGGCCTTTTCAGCCGCCAAAAGGAGAAGGGGCGTTAGGTCAGGGCCATAGACGCGGCGGGCTTCCCTCGCACCCAGCGCCCGCAAAGCGAACACCAGAGGCATCCCGTCGCTGGTGACCAGATCAGCCTGATTCATCACCTCTTTGAACCCAGGATTGTCGTAACTCTCCATCACGTTATTGACTGTCGCGATGGCCACATAACGGGACTGGCGCGCCGAAGACCAAGCCAGGCAGGTCTTGATCACGCGCCGGTAAGTCAGAACGTTGACTTTCATGCCAAGAATCGAACGCGAATTGGAAACTTCCGATACCATTTCGATTTATAGGCTGAATCCCGCTGCCTGCCCATCCCCGTAGAACATGGCGACGGTCTCCAAGGAGTACACCGTAAGGTCTTTTCCGAGCAACGGCAATTTGGAGAGCACATCGGAAGTCGCCGTAATGATATGGCACCCGATGCGATCAGCTTCAATGACATTGAGTACTTGGCGCGGGCTGGCCCAAATGAGCTCGAGGTTACCGTGCGGTCGGGTCAACTCAACCGCCCGCTGCATCACTGGAACCGGATCCACGCCCGTGTCCGCGATACGGCCCGCAAAAATCGAGATGTATGCCGGCGCTCCGCCCGCCAAATGTTCGACCGCCTGCTGAATCTGCTGGCTGGTGAGTATCGCCGTAACGTTAACTTGAATGCCATCAACGGAAAGCTTCTGGGCCAACGGCAGGATCGACTGCCCTTGGGTATTGGTGATAGGAAGCTTGACATAAACGTTCGGCCCCCAGGACGCAATCCGCCTCGCCTGCCGTTCCATCTCGGTCACTTCATCGGCGAAAACCTCAAACGAAATGGGCCGGTCCGGGATCTCCCGTAAAACGTTTAGGGCAAACGGCTCATACTCCGTGATACCTGCTTTCCGCATCAGTGTCGGATTCGTCGTAAAGCCCCGTATCGCCGGATTGGCATAGAGCCGCAGCATGGTACCCAAATCAGCGCCGTCGGCAAAAAGCTTTACCCGCAACGCGTGCGACCCATCAGCATGGGAGTTCGGGCTACTCATCGGGCCTGCTCCAAAATCCACTCCACTGCATCAGGTAGGGAGTACAC
>JBIKMK010000607.1:0-3271 GCA_044359315.1 Bryobacteraceae bacterium
CTGGCGCTGATTTCCGAAGGTCCGGCGACGTAGATGTTGAAGCCACCGTCCGGCAACTGGCGCGCCAGGATCGACCGCACAGCCCTTTCGATTCTGGCCTTGGAGGGAGGATTCCAGACCCCGCCCTGCGGCGGGTGACGCCAGAGTTCCAGCAGAATGTAGTCTGATTCGAGTGTCGTGTCAGCAGTGAGATCAGCCCACCAGAAGCCTTGCGGGTGCTGCTGGGCCATCAAGGCATCGACCGCGCGGAGGGAGGTTCGAGAGGCTCCGGCGGAGATCAGATCGCTTAAGTGGAGCGAGGGGATCATGACGCCGAAACGCGCGGAGCGGCAGCGATCTGCATGAGTTCCGGTGGCAACGAGAAGCGGACGTCTTCCTCCTTTACGTCCATCTGCTCCAAGGCGGCATATCCACGGCCCTGCAGCGACGCAACCAGTTCGGCCACCAGATTCTCCGGTGCCGAGGCGCCGGCGGTTACCGCCACGGTGTTGACACCAATCAGCCACGCCGGATTGACATCGCGCTCATCATCGACCAGATAAGCCGGTACGCCCGCTTTCTCGCAAACTTCCACCAAGCGCCGGGAGTTGGAGCTATTCTGGCTGCCCACCACCAGCAGCAGGTCACACAGCGGTGCCACGGCCTTGACGGCAATCTGCCGGTTTTCGGTGGCGTAGCAGATATCCTGCGACTTGGGCCCGACGATAGAGGGAAACCGCTCGTGCAAGCGGGCCACGATGTCCCGGGTTTCATCCAGCGAGAGCGTGGTTTGGGTCAGATAAGCCACTTTGGAGGGGTTGGCCAGTTGGAGATGGTCCACATCAGCCACCGTCTCCACCAACACGATCGAATCCGGCTCTTCGCCCATCGTGCCGGCCACTTCTTCGTGATCCTTGTGGCCAATCAGGACGATAGTGAAGCCCTGGCGCGCGAACTTCTTCGCCTCCAAGTGCACCTTCGTGACCAGCGGGCACGTCGCATCGATCACTTCCAGTTGCCGAGCGGCGGCTTCCGCCCGGACGGCCGGCGAAACGCCATGGGCCGAGAAGATGGCCCGGGCACCGAGAGGCACTTCGCCCAACTCCTCGACAAAAATCGCGCCAGAGGAACGCAGTTCGTCCACCACATGCTTGTTGTGGACAATCTCACGCCGCACGTAGATCGGCGCGCCGTAGGCTTCCAGTGCAATCTTGACGACATCGATGGCTCTGACGACGCCGGCGCAGAATCCGCGCGGGCTCAACAAAACAATCCGTTTATCCGCAGTGCGGGCAGCGGTCCCCGTGGTGCTCATACGAGTGGTAACTTCCATTGTATCAGTAGCCGGAAAAATTCCATCGCTTCAATGACTAGTACGTTTGCTCCAGGCACTCCGTTCCCAATAGAACTGTCAGCCACTCCAGCCGGACTGACGAGGATCCGTATCCTCTTGAAAGAAAACAACACAGAGAAGCATACGCCCATCCCAGGGGATCAGCCAAGCCAGGACATTCTCGCCTTGGCACACCAGCAATTGGTGGAGTATTTCGCCGGACAGCGGCAGAGTTTTGACCTGCCTCTAGCCCCGGCCGGAACACCGTTCCAGCAGCAGTGCTGGCAGCAATTGCAGCGGATCCCCTTCGGTACCACCATCTCCTACGCGGAGTTGGCCCAGCGGGTGGGCAACCCGAAGGCCTGCCGCGCGGTGGGTGCGGCAAACGGCCGCAATCCGCTACCGATCGTGATCCCGTGCCACCGCGTCATCGGATCCAGCGGCAAGCTGCATGGGTTTGCCTACGGCCTGGACGTCAAGCGGCTGTTGATCGACTTGGAGATCGCCGCCAGCAGGTCATCCGGCGATGCGGGTTGTCCGCCTACCGACACGGAATCCAGGCAGATGTCGATCTTCAACACGTAGACCTCCGGCGCCCCCGGCGGCAGATTAGCGGCGTCCTTCTCGGTGGTGATCAGGGGACCGCGCAGCGCACCCAGCTCTTCCAGTCGGTAGGCATGGTGATCCGGGAAGACCTGGGTTCGGGCCACCTCCACCCCGCATTCGCGCAGGGTGGCGAAAAACGACCCCGGATTGCCGATCCCGCAGAACGCCGTATAGCGCCCGGGGGGCGGCGGGTTGACGGCTGCTTTACGGACAGTAACAACCGCCCCGGCCCGTTGGAGCGACGCCATCGGCTCCCGCAGAAGGCCAGCGGGGAAAACGCCACCACCCGCGAACGGGTCCAGCGGATCCAGCAGGACGATGTCGAAATCCCGTTCCAGCGCCCAGTGCTGAAAGCCATCGTCCAGCAGAAAGACGTCCACCTCCCGCTCGATCAGCCGCGCCGTCACCGCCCGGTTGGGTCCGACGCCCACGTGGGCCAGCCCGGACTTCAGGAATAGCTGTGCCTCATCGCCAGTCACGCGCGCCGGAGCCGGATCGCCGGGGGCGAAAGCGGCGGGTGAACGATCCTGCCGCCCATAGCCACGCGTTAGAATTCCCACGCGATGGCCGCGCTGGCGCAGTTCACGGGCTAGCCAGAGCACCAGCGGCGTCTTCCCCACGCCACCCATCGCCAGACCACCCACTGAGATCACGGGCTTCGAAAGCCGGACCGGAGTGGTAAACCGCCGGTCCAGCGCGACACCCGCTCGCCACACCCAGGAGAGCATCTGCCAGATTCCGGCAAGCGGTCGGTGCGTCAACGGAGCACCCAGGGTGATCTGCTCCACCGCTCGCCGGGTGGCACCGCGTTTTGATTTCGCCAGCGCCGCCGCTCTGCTACCCAGTTCACTACCTAATTCACTGCCCCGTTCGAGAATCTCCTTCACCGCCTGGGCCAGTTCCGCCGCATCCCGGACAATGCGCACCGCCCCGGCCTCGCGAAACTCGCGGTCCATTTCGGCAAAGTTCTGCATGTGGGGCCCGGTCAGGATGGGCCGTCCGAAGAAGGCGGGTTCCAGGATGTTGTGCCCGCCCCAGTTCACCAGCGATCCGCCGACAAACACGACCGCGTCAAGAGCAAACAGCCCAGCCAGTTCGCCGATGGTGTCCAGCAACAGAACCCGCTCCGGACCCGGACGGAACTGGCTACGGCGGATAAACGGGATCTGAGCGGCCTCGAGCAAGTCCGCAGTCAGGGCAAACCGCTCCGGCCGCCGCGGAGCCAGGATCATCCTGGTTCCTGGCGGCAGTTGCCGGTAGGCATCGATCACCTGCTGCTCTTCGTCGGGCGGCATGGTGCTGGCCGCAATCAGCAACGGAGCACCGGCCACCCAATCGACAATCTCCGGCGCG
>JBIKMK010000608.1:0-3267 GCA_044359315.1 Bryobacteraceae bacterium
GAGCGGGCTCACTCAAGCGGGTCAGCTTCAGCAAGGCGTTGATGTCGAACGGAGTTTTCTGAGCCACGGCCATAGTGAGCGCAGCGAAAAAGACTGGGACGAAGCGCATACCTCGATTGTAGCGGTGCGAGTGATCCACTAACCTGATAGTCATGGCTTCTTCGGCAATGGGTCCAGTGCGCAGTGGCGAACGGCTCTCCACCATTGACACCCTGCGCGGGTTTGCTCTGTTGGGCATCCTGGCCATGAACATCCCCACGTTCGGGCTGACTGAATCGGCCATGTACAACCCGCACGTCGGCGGCGGTGATGACTTGCGCAACCGGTTGGTGATGGTGGCGGTGTGGCTGCTGGGTGAAGGCAAGATGCGCGCCATCTTCTCGATGATGTTCGGCGCCAGCGCGATCCTGTTGACCTCTCGTGGTGAGGCCAAGGGCGGCGGGTTGGGCGTGGCAGACGTCTACTATCGGCGGACGTTGTGGCTGATGCTGTTCGGCATGATCCACGGGTACCTAATCTGGTGGGGCGACATTTTGTTCCCCTACGCGCTGCTGGGCCTAGCGCTGTTCGCCTTCCGCAATATGTCCCCCAAGGCACTGCTGATCACGGCCACGGCGCAGATCCTGCTGATGACGGCGGGCATGACGGCGGAGGGTTTTGACACGAAGTCGACGCTGGAGAAATACAACAAGGTGGCCGCGATCGACCTGGAAGCGAACACGCTGACGAAGGAGCAGAAGCAGGAACTGGCAGCCGGGCAGAAGCTGATTAAAGATTCCAGCGTCGCGGAGATGAAGAGGAAGGCCCAGGAAGAGCACGAAAACTACCGCGGCAACTACGCCCAGAATATGAAGGAACGGGTGAAGACCACCTGGGGCTACCATCAACTGCCGATCTACTTCCCCTTCTTGTGGGACATGATGTCGATGATGCTGGTGGGGATGGCGTTCTACAAGCTGGGTATCCTGACCGGTGAACGCTCCGTGGGCTTCTACGTCAACATGGCGGTGATCGGCGGCCTTTCAGGTTTTGCCATCAATGGCACCACCATGTGGTTCATGTGGCAGCACGACTTCAGCCGCTTGGCGGGCCCATTTGACAGCGCCGCCTACGAAATTGGCCGCGTGCCCATGGCACTTTTCTACGTGGCGCTGCTGATACTGGCCGTCAAGACCGCCACGGCCACAGGCCTGACCACGCGCCTGGCGTCGGTAGGCCAAATGGCGTTTTCCAACTACATCAGCCATTCGTTGATCTGTAGCGTGATCTTCTACGGCGGTTACGGCTTTGGCTTGAGCGGCAAGCTGGAGCGCTGGCAGCTGTACGTCATCGTGCTGGCCATCTGGACCTTCAACCTGATCTGGAGCCCGATCTGGCTGCGCCACTTCTACTTTGGGCCGCTGGAATGGTGCTGGCGGTCGCTCACGTACTGGAAGCGGCAGCCCATGCGCATCCGTCCGGCGGTGGTGGAGCCGGAGACGGCGGTGATCGCTGAGCCAAGCGAGTTGCCGGAGGAAAGTGAGATTGGTGCGGAAGTAGGGGACCGCGTTTCAACAAAGGTTCCAGCGCAAACAGTTGAAGACCCGAAGGAACAGCCTACCGGGTGATCGTGTCCAGGATCTTCTCGTACTCAGACTGCACTTTCGGTGTCAATCGGACCCGCGTCTTGGCGATCTCTTGAGCCACATTGAAAGGCTCGTCGTGGTACACCATGGGATTGCCGGCCAAGCGGGCAATCGCCTGGGACAACCCAGCACTATAGTCACGGGGAGCGCTGGCCTTTTGGTGAAAGTGTTCAAGACAGGCTTCAACGGCTCGCCAAAAAGCTAGCGCCTCGGGCTCGCTGACCCCCGAAGGAGGCGAAATGTGCGACGTCATCGGATGATCTCTCCCCCTTTCAATAGCCTAACACCCACGTTCGTGTGGAAGCTGATCTGGTTCCCATCGGGGTCCGCCGTCCGCATCCTCCACATTCGCGCAAATGGCCCCGCAACCACATCGTAGTAGCCCGTGGAGTGATGTTTGGTGACTCCGCGACGGCAAGACCAAACGAAGCTCCAATAGTCTTCGTCAAGAGCATCGCCATTAAGGAAAAACAGACAGTTGGCCTGCCCCAAATCGAGCCGGTCAAGACGAAAACACAAGACGGCAGGCTGCTTCTCGAACCTTCTCACGGACCAGTTCCAAGCTTGCTGCTGTAGAGTCGTGACGTAAAACCCCGGTCCAAAGTCGGCCTGAGGCCGAGCCCGATTCAGGTCAATTCCAGACTTCAGAATGCGCTTGGCCGCTACCAGGTTGGTTCCGTGGAAAACTGTGAGCGCTTGATTGCTCCAGTTTGGCGGCGAGAGGTCACCCGGATTAACGGCCATGGTATTCGCTACAATAACAATTCCACCATGATCCGGCCGTACCGTGGCCACGTCGCCCAAGTGGCTACGTCGGCGTATGTTGATCCTAGCGCGCAGGTCATCGGCGAGGTCGCCATTGGCGAACGCTCGTCGGTTTGGCCGTGCGTGGTCATTCGCGGCGATGTGGGGTTGATCCGCATTGGCGATGAATCGAACATCCAAGACAATTCAACCCTGCATTCCGACGACGGCTTCCCACTCGTGATTGGCAATCGCGTCACCGTCGGCCACCAGGTGATGCTGCACGGCTGCATCGTTGAAGATCAATGCCTGATCGGGATCGGGGCAATCATTCTGAATGGGGCCCGCATTGGCAAGAACAGCGTCATCGCCGCCGGAGCGTTGATTCCGGAGGGCATGGAAGTGCCGCCGGACAGCCTTGTCATGGGCGTCCCGGGCAAGATCCGGCGCCAAGTGACCCCGGAAGAGAAAGAACGGTTCGACCAGAACTTGCAGCACTACATCGACCGCGCCGCGGAGTATTTGGCTGAGGCAGCGAAGAACAACCAATGATCCGCGCCATCAAGGGGACGCGGGATATCCTGCCGCCCCAAAGCACCATCTGGAACCACGTCGAAGCAACAGTTCGCCGGGTGTTCCGCAGCTACAACTACGAAGAGATCCGCACGCCTATCTTTGAAGAGACGGCGCTGTTTGCCCGCGGCGTGGGCGAAGAGACCGACATCGTCACCAAGGAGATGTACACCTTCGCCGACCGCGACGGCACATCCCTGACGCTGCGCCCCGAAAACACCGCCTCCGTCATCCGCGCCTACATCGAGCATCGCCTGGACCAGCGTCCCGGCATCGCCAAGCTCTACTACATCGGCCCGATGTTCCGCCGGGAGCGTCCACAGAA